>JBJKPV010000020.1:0-13296 GCA_046706015.1 Allostellaceae bacterium
CTCGAACTCGACGCCGCCGATCCCGACAAATTCGTCGAGATCGTGGCCGCGCTCGAGCCCAGCTTCGGCGGCATCAATCTCGAGGACCTGAAAGCGCCCGAATGCTTCGTGATCGAGGAGAAGCTGCGCCAGCGCCTCGACGCAGGCGAGCTTCATCGCCTCGTTGATCCCGGTCGCGCCGACATCGAGCGCGCCACGGAAGATGAAGGGAAAGCAGAGGACGTTGTTGACCTGGTTGGGATAGTCGGTGCGGCCGGTGGCGATGATCGCGTCCGGCTTGGCCGCGCGCGCGGCTTCGGGCAGGATCTCGGGCCGCGGATTGGCGAGCGCCAGGATCAGAGGCTTTTCCGCCATGCGCGCCGCCATCTCGGGCGCCAGCACGTCGGGCGCGGAAAGACCGAGGAAGATATCCGCGTCGCCGATCACATCACCAAGCGTTCGCGCGTTGGTGTCCTTGGCGTAGCGGTCCTTGCGCGGATCCATCTCCTCTTTGCGTCCACGCCAGACGACGCCATAGCGATCCGTGACGATGGTGTTCTCGACCTTCAGCCCCATGCTGACGAGAAGATCGAGGCAAGCGATCGCCGCCGCGCCGGCACCGGAAGTGACGAGCTTTACCTCCTCAAGGCGCTTGCCGACGAGGCGCAGCCCGTTGCGGACCGCGGCGCCGACGATGATCGCGGTACCGTGCTGGTCGTCGTGAAAGACGGGAATCTTGAGGCGCTGACGCAGCTTCTCCTCGATGACGAAGCATTCGGGCGCTTTCACGTCCTCGAGATTGATGCCGCCGAAGCTGGGCTCGAGCGCGGCCACGATCTCGACGAATTTGTCGGGATCGGCGGCGTCGAGTTCGAGATCGAACACGTCGATGCCGGCGAATTTCTTGAACAGCACCGCCTTGCCTTCCATCACCGGCTTGGCGGCAAGCGGCCCGATCGAGCCGAGACCCAGAACCGCGGTGCCGTTGGTGATGACGGCGACGAGATTGGCGCGCGCGGTGAGGCTCGAAGCCTCGGCCGGGTCGGCGGCGATCGCGAGCGACGCCTCGGCCACGCCCGGCGAATAGGCCAGCGCCAGATCGCGCTGATTGGCGAGCGGTTTGGTCGCGACGATGCCGATCTTTCCCGGGGTCGGCAGGCGATGATATTCAAGCGCGCTGTCACGCACGTCTTCGGGCATCGGCCTCAGACCATCGGAGAAAAGAATGGTGCGGTCGAGAAGACTCGAACTTCCAAGGGGTTTCCCCCGCTAGCACCTCAAGCTAGTGCGTCTACCAATTCCGCCACGACCGCGAAGCGGCGGCGGTATGATTGACTCTGCCGCCGGTGGGCCGGCTCATTACCAAATCCGGCAGCCCATATCAAGTGAGAGCGCGCTAACGCGGGACCAAAACGATGGACGAAATCGAGTGGTGGATCAGCGATCGGCCGGTGCCCTATCCCGAGGCCGAGGCGGCGATGGCAGAGCGGGTAGAGGCGATCCGCGCCGGCACCGCACCGGAGCTGGTCTGGCTCCTCGAGCACCCTCCGCTCTACACCGCCGGCACCAGCGCCCGTGCAGCCGATCTGATCGAGCCCGGGCTTTTCCCGGTCTTCCGCACCGGGCGGGGCGGCCAGTTCACCTATCACGGCCCGGGTCAGCGGGTCGGCTATGTCATGCTCGATTTGAAGGCCCGCGGTGCCGATGTCCGGGCCTATGTCCACGACCTCGAAGAATGGCTCATCCGCACCCTCCGGCGCTTCAACCTCAAGGGCGAGCGGCGCCCCGGCAGGGTGGGCATCTGGATCGACGAGGGCGGCAGCCGCGAGAGCAAGATCGCGGCGATCGGCGTGCGCATCCGTCACTGGGTCACCTTCCACGGCGTATCGCTCAACATCGATCCGGATCTCGGCCATTACCGCGGCATCGTGCCCTGCGGGATCGAGGAGCACGGCGTCACCTCGCTCGCCGCCCAAGGCATCATCGCGGCGACGCCCGAGGTCGATGCCGCGCTCAAAGCGGCCTTCGCCGAGGTCTTTGGCGAGCGCCAGTCCCGCGCGTGAGCGAGGCGCGGGACTGGCGCGGCTCCTAGCCCATGCCTAGATTGGCGGGCATGCCCGTGCGTTTTCTCGCTCTCCTTCTGTCGCTGCTGGTATCGCTACCTTTCGCCGCAGCCGACGCCCAGACGCGAATCGTTCCGACCAGCCGCGAGGCCATCCACTTTTCCTTCGCGCCGATTGTGAAGAAGGCGGCGCCAGCGGTGGTCAACGTCTATTCGCGCCGCGTCGTCCAAACCCGCTCGCCCTTCTTCGATGATCCGATCTTCCGGCGCTTCTTCGGCGGCCATTCGCCCTTCGGCTTGCCGCGCGAGCGCGTGCAGCGGTCGCTCGGCTCCGGCGTCATCGTCGACCCCAATGGCCTCATCGTCACCAATCGCCACGTCATCCAAGGCGCGCAGGAGATCACCGTCGTCCTCAATGACCGGCGCGAATTCGAGGCCAAAATCGTGATCTCCGACGCGCATGCCGATCTGGCGGTCCTGAAGATCGACACCCACGGCGAGAAGCTGCCGGTGCTCGAACTGGGTGACAGCGACAAGCTCGAAGTCGGCGATCTCGTGCTGGCGATCGGCAATCCCTTCGGCGTCGGCCAGACCGTCACCAGCGGGATCGTCTCGGCGCTGGCGCGCACCGGCATCGGCAGCGACGTCTCGTCCTTCATTCAGACCGACGCCGCGATCAATCCCGGCAATTCGGGTGGCGCGCTGGTCGACATGAGCGGCAAGCTCGTCGGCATCAACACCGCGATCTTCTCGCAATCCGGCGGGTCGGTCGGCATCGGCTTCGCGATCCCGACGGAGCTGGTGCGCACCGTGCTCGAAGCGGCGAAGACCGGCGCGCCGGTCCGCCGTCCCTGGCTGGGCGCAACCGGCCAAGACGTCTCGCCCGAGATCGCCGCCGATCTCCACTTGCCGCATCCGGGCGGCGTGCTGATCAAGAGCGTCGCGCCGAACAGCCCAGCCACGCGCGCCGGCATCCGCATCGGCGACGTCATCCTGGCGATCGGCGGCCACACTCTCTTCGATCCCGAAGAGCTGCGCTATCGCGTCGCCACCCTGCCGCTCGGCAAGCCGGTCAAGGTCGCCATCTGGCGCAGCGGCGAGCGCCGCGACCTCGATGTCGTACTCGGCGCACCGCCCGAGATCCCGCCACGCCAGACCACCTTGCTCTCGACCGGTACGCCGCTGGCCGGCGCCGTCGTCGCCAATCTCAATCCGGCGCAGGCGGACGAACTCGGCCTCGATACGACGCTGCGCGGCGTCGTCGTGACCGGCGTCAAGGACGGCACGCTCGCCGACCGCCTCGGATTGGAGACCGGCGACATCATTGCGAGCCTCAATCGCGAACCGATCCGCACTGTCGCCGCGCTGCGCGATGGGCTGGCGGAAAGCGGCCCCTGGATCTTCGGGATCAGGCGCGGCGGGCAGCTTTTCTCGGTGAGGGTGCGGTGAGCGCGGCGCGCAGCGGCAAGGGGCTGTTCGAGGACGCCGCACCCCGGCCGCTCGCCGACCGGCTTCGGCCGCAACGCTTGGAGGAGGTGGTCGGGCAGGATCATCTCTTGGGGCCGGACGGGCCGCTCGGCCGCATGGTCACGGCGCATCACCTTCATTCGTTGATCCTCTGGGGCCCGCCGGGCTGCGGCAAGACCACGATCGCGCGGCTTCTCGCCGAGACGACCGATCTGCATTTCGAGCCGCTTTCGGCGGTCTTCTCCGGCGTCGCCGATCTGCGCAAAGTGTTCGACACTGCCAAGAAGCGCCGCGCCGCCGGCCAGGGAACCTTGCTCTTCGTCGACGAGATCCATCGCTTCAATCGCGCGCAGCAGGACAGTTTCCTCCCCTATGTCGAGGACGGCACCGTCACGCTGGTCGGCGCCACCACCGAGAATCCGTCCTTCGAGCTCAACGGCGCCTTGCTCTCGCGCTGCCACGTGTTGGTTCTCCATCGCCTGACGGATGCCGCGCTCGAGACTCTGGTCGAGCGTGCCGAAAACGCGCTGGGAAAGAAGCTGCCGCTCGACACCGAGGCGCGTCAGGCATTGAAAGCGATGGCCGACGGCGATGGCCGCTTCATCTTCAACCTCGCCGAGGAGCTCGCCGATCTCCCGGCCGGCACGATGCTCGACACCGCCGCGCTGATGGCGACGGTACAGCGCCGCGCGCCGCTCTACGACAAGGCGCAGGAAGGCCATTACAATCTCATCAGCGCTTTGCACAAATCGGTGCGCGGCTCGGATGTCGACGCGGCGCTCTATTGGCTGGCACGCATGCTCGTCGGCGGCGAGCATCCGATCTACATCGCGCGGCGCATCGTGCGCATGGCCTCGGAAGACATCGGCCTCGCCGATCCGCAAGCGCTGTCCCTCGCGCTCGCCGCGTGGGAAGCCTATGAGCGTTTGGGTTCGCCCGAAGGCGAGCTCGCTCTCGCCCAAGCGGTGATCTATCTCGCGACCGCGCCCAAATCCAACGCCGCCTATGTCGCCTTCGGCGCGGCCAGCCGGGCCGCCAAGGAAACCGGATCGCTGATGCCGCCAATGCATGCGGTCAACGCCCCGACGCGCCTGATGCAGAATCTCGGCTATGGCGAGGGCTACGTTTACGATCCCGACACGCCGGAAGGATTCGCCGGCCTCAATTACTTCCCCGATGGCGTGCAGCGGCAGAATTTCTATCGCCCGGCCGAGCGCGGCTTTGAGCGCGAGATCAGGAAACGCCTCGAATATTGGGAAAAGCTGCGCGCCTCCAAGGCAAAATAGCGGGGACGCCTCGCGCCGAGGCGTCCTATAAAGCGTCGGATCGTCAGGAGGTGTTCATGCGCCGCGCATTTACTTTATCGCTATTGGCTGCCGCTGTGGCCGCGCCACTCTTGAGCGGGACGCCTGCGCTGGCGCAAACCGCGCCGCCGCCGCCGCCACAGGCGGAGATGGTACCCGCCCCGCCCCCGCCCGTTGCGCATGGCCGGGCTTGGGCCTGGCAGCCCGGCTATTGGCGCTGGACGCCCCGCGGCTATGTCTGGGTTCGCGGCCGTTACGTCCATCCGCCGCGTGCCCGGGCGGTCTGGGTGCCCGGCGAATGGGTCTTGGTGCGCGGCCGCTATGTCTGGCATGCGGGGCATTGGCGCCGCTAGCGACGTTCGGCAAGGCGACTCTGTCGCTCCTGCACGGGATGGATAGGCCCGGCGCGCCCCGCTAGAATCCGCCGCATGAGCGGCGTGCAAACCCTGACGGTGGCGCCCGAGGAAGCGGAGCTCCGTCTCGACCGCTGGTTCAAGCGGCATTTTCCCGAACTCGGCCACAGCCATCTGCAAAAGCTGCTGCGCACCCGCCAGATCCGGCTCGACGGCCGCCGCGCCGATGCAGGCGATCGCGTCGCCGCCGGCCAAAGCGTGCGCGTCCCGCCGCTCCCCGCGCAGCCCGCAACGCAAACGCGGCGCGTGGCGCCACCAAGCCCGAGCGCCGCGGATGAGCGCTTCCTCAAGAGCCTCATCCTCCATCGCGACGACGACGTCATCATCATCAACAAGCCGCCCGGCCTCGCGGTCCAGGGGGGCACCGGCACGACGCGCCATCTCGACGGGTTGCTCGACGGTTTGCGCTTCGGCGCCGCCGAGCGGCCGCGTCTCGTCCATCGTCTCGACAAGGACACGAGCGGCATTCTCGTGCTCGCGCGCAGCGCCGCTGCGGCCGCGAAGCTCGCCGCCGCCTTTCGCGGCAAAAGCGCGCACAAGATCTACTGGGCGATCACGGTGGGCGTGCCCAAGCCGCGTCAAGGCAAGATCGACCAGAGCCTGGCCAAATTGCCCGGCCGCCTCGGCGAGCGGGTGGCGCCGGACGAAGAACATGGCGAGCGCGCCGTGACGTTTTATCGCACCCTCGCGCAGGCGGGCGAGCGCTTCGCCTGGCTTGCGCTCGAGCCGGTGACTGGACGCACGCATCAGCTGCGCGTGCATACCGCCGAGCTCGGCACGCCCATTCTCGGCGACGGCAAATATGGCGGCGCTGCAGCGCAGCCGGCGACCCTGCCGCATCCGCGCCAGCTTCATCTCCATGCCCGCGCCATCGCTTTGCCGCATCCGCGCCGCGGCCAACTGGTCGCGGTTGCACCGTTGCCTACGCATATGCGCGAGACGTTTCGCTTCCTGGGCTTTGCCGAGAGCGACGAGCCCGATCCCTTCGCCGAGATTGCGACGGCGCGATGAAGCGCTTCTACCGCCAGGCGACCGCCGCGACCATCGAGTCGGGCTTCAGCGTGCTGCTCGACACGAAACCGATGCTGACACCGGCGAAAAACGCGATGATCCTGCCGAGCCTGGCGCTGGCAGAGGCCATGGCCGAAGAATGGCGAGGCCAGGGCGCGATCATCTCTCCTTTCGCCCTGCCACTAACACGACTCGCGGCTACCGCGATCGACCGCATCGCGCCGCGCCGCGAGGAGGTGATCGCCGAGATCGCCAAATACGCCGCGACCGATCTCCTCTGCTATCGCGCGAGCGACCCGCTCGAGCTGGCGGCGCGGCAGGCCGCGCGCTGGCAGCCTCTGCTCGACTGGGCGGATCAGCGATTCGCGGCGCGACTCGCCGTTACCGGGAGCGTCACGCCGATCGAGCAGAGCCCGGAAGCGCTCGCGGCACTCCGGCAGGCTGTGGCGGAGCGCGACGCGATGGTGCTCGCCGCGCTTCATCTCGCGACCACCACCTGCGGCTCGGTCGTGTTGGGCCTGGCGCTCGTCGAGGAACGATTGTCGCCCGAAGCCGCTTTCGAGACCGCGCAGCTCGACGAGAGCTTTCAGATCGAGCGCTGGGGCGAGGACGAGGAACAGACGCGGCGGCGCGCGGCGCTGCGGGAGGACATCGCCCTGGCGGCGCGCTTTGCCGGCTTGCTTCGCGCCGAATAGAGGTATGATCGCTCTTCGCAGACTGCGTTCGAAGCCGCTTGGAGATCGTTGATGCAGGACGTTCTGCGCCAGTTGGAGGAAAAGCGGGCGGCGGCGCGCTCGGGCGGCGGCGAACGGCGCATCGCCACCCAGCACGCCAAGGGCAAGCTCACGGCGCGCGAGCGGTTGGAGCTGCTCTTCGACCCCGGCTCCTTCGAGGAGTGGGACATGTTCGTCGAGCATCGCTCGACCGATTTCGGCATCGAGGAGCAGAAAATCCCGGGCGACGGCGTGGTGACCGGGCACGGCCTCGTCAACGGCCGCACCGTCTTCGCCTTCAGCCAGGATTTCACCGTCTTCGGCGGCTCGCTCAGCGAGGCGCATGCCGAGAAGATCTGCAAGGTCATGGATCAGGCGATGAAAGTCGGCGCGCCGGTGGTCGGCCTCAACGATTCGGGCGGCGCGCGCATCCAGGAAGGCGTCGCCTCGCTCGCGGCCTATGCCGAAGTGTTTCAGCGCAACGTGCTCGCCTCGGGCGTGGTGCCGCAGATCTCGCTGGTGATGGGGCCTTGCGCCGGCGGCGCGGTCTATTCGCCCGCCATGACCGATTTCATCTTCATGGTGAAGGACAGCTCCTACATGTTCGTCACCGGCCCCGAGGTGGTGAAGACGGTGACGCAGGAAAGCGTCAGCCAAGAGGAGCTCGGCGGCGCGGTCACGCACACGACAAGATCGGGCGTCGCCGATCTCGCCTTCGAGAACGACGTCGAGGCGCTGTTGCAGCTGCGCCGCTTCATGGATTTCCTGCCCTCTTCCAACCGCGCCAAGCCGCCGCTGCGCCCGACCCAAGATCCGGCCACGCGCGCCGAGCCATCGCTCGACACACTCGTACCGCTCAATCCCAACAAGCCCTACGACATGCGCGAGCTCGTCACCAAGATCGCGGACGAGGGCGAATTCTTCGAGCTCGCACCCGATTGGGCGAAGAACATCCTGATCGGTTTTGTCCGACTTGAAGGCCATCCCGTCGGCATCGTCGCCAACCAGCCCATGGTGCTGGCCGGCTGCCTCGATATCGACAGCGCACGCAAGGCCGCGCGCTTCGTGCGGTTTTGCGACTGCATCGACATCCCGATCGTCACCTTCGTCGACGTGCCCGGCTTCCTGCCTGGCACGGCGCAGGAATATGGCGGCATCATCAAGCATGGCGCGAAGCTGCTCTACGCTTTCGCCGAGGCGACCGTGCCCAAGGTCACAGTCATCACGCGCAAGGCCTATGGCGGCGCCTATGATGTGATGAGCTCCAAGCATCTGCGCGGCGATGTCAATTACGCCTGGCCGTCGGCCGAGATCGCGGTGATGGGGCCGAAGGGCGCGGTCGAGATCATCTTCCGCGGCGATATCGGCGATGCCGCCAAGATCGAGGCGCGGACCGAGGAGTACCGGCGCAAATTCGCCAACCCCTTCGTCGCCAGCGCGCGCGGCTATATCGACGACGTCATCACGCCGCAATCGACGCGGCAGCGCATCTGCCGCTCGCTCGCCATGCTGCGCGGCAAGGAGCTCGCCAATCCGTGGAAGAAGCACGACAATATACCGCTCTGATGCGCCGCTGCGATTGACCTGACGCATGTTTCGCAAGATCCTCATCGCCAATCGCGGCGAAATCGCCTGCCGCATCATGCGCACGGCGAGACGCATGGGCATCAAGACCGTCGCGGTCTTCAGCGAGGCCGATGCCGATGCGCTCCATGTGCGCGAGGCCGACGAGGCGGTGGCGATCGGTCCGGCGCCCTCCTCGGAAAGCTATTTGAAAATTCCCGCGATCATCGAGGCGTGCCGCGAGAGCGGCGCCGAGGCGGTCCATCCGGGCTATGGCTTCCTCTCCGAGAACGCCGGTTTCGCGCGCGCGCTCGAAGCCGCCGGGATCACCTTCATCGGCCCGCCGGCGGACGCGATCGCGGCGATGGGCGACAAGCTCGCCGCCAAGAAGCTTGCGCAGGAAGCCGGCGTCTCCATCGTGCCGGGCCATCCCGAAGCCGTCGCCGACGAGAAGATGGCGCTCGAGATCGCGCGCGGCATCGGCTATCCGGTGATGATCAAGGCCGCGGCAGGCGGCGGCGGCAAGGGCATGCGGCTGGCGGCCGACGATTCCGGCTTGCGCGAGGGCTTGCGCCTTGCCGCGAGCGAGGCGCGCTCTTCCTTCGGCGACGATCGCGTCTTCATCGAGAAATACATCGAAGAGCCGCGCCACATCGAGATCCAGGTCCTGGCCGACGCCCATGGAAACGCGATCCATCTCGGCGAGCGCGAATGCTCGATCCAGCGCCGCCATCAGAAAGTGATCGAGGAGGCGCCGAGCCCTTTTCTCGACGCGGCAACGCGACGGAAGATGGGCGCGCAAGCCGTGGCGCTGGCCAAGGCCGCCGATTACCGCTCCGCCGGCACGGTCGAGTTCGTGGTCGATCGCGACCGGAACTTCTATTTCCTCGAGATGAACACGCGGCTCCAGGTCGAGCATCCCGTGACCGAACTCGTCACCGGCCTCGATCTGGTCGAGCTGATGATCCGCATCGCCGCCGGCGAGAAGCTTCCGCTCGCGCAGAAGGACGTCAAACTCACCGGCGCGGCGATCGAAGCGCGTGTCTATGCCGAAGACCCGCGCCGCAATTTCCTGCCCTCGATCGGGCGCATCACGCGCTACGTTCCGCCGCAAGGCGACGGCGTGCGGATCGACGCCGGAATCGTCGAAGGCGCCGAGATCTCGATCTTCTATGATCCGATGATCGCCAAGCTCGTTGCCTCAGACGCCACGCGCGCGAAGGCGATCGAAACGCTCGCCGAGGCGCTCGACAGCTTCGTCATCCGCGGCCCCTCGCACAATCTCGGCTTTCTCGCCGCCTTGATCGCGCGGGAGCGCTTCCGCAAGGGGCGCCTGACGACCCATTTCATCGCCGAGGAATTTCCCGAGGGCTTTTCCGGCGTTGAGATTTCGCCCACGCTCGCGGCGCAAGCGCGCGCCGCTGCGGCCGCCGCCCAGCGTATTCTCGCTGACGCCGACGCTGCGATCGCCGCGGCACCGGTGCCCGAGGCGTGGGTGATTTGCGGCGCGGACGAACAGGCACCGGCGCGGATCACGTGCCGTCACGAAACCATCCTCGTCGAGCTTCATTCTTCGCAGCATGAGGTGGCGACATCCTGGCGGCTGGGCGACCCGCTCTTTCGCGCCGCGATCGACGGCGCGACAATCGCCTTCCAGATCGAGCGCCGCGGCATCGCCTGGCGGCTCGAATACCGCGGCGCTGTGCTCGAGATCATGGTGCTGCCGCCGCCGGCGGCCGCGGCACTCGCCCGTATGCCGGAAAAGCCCAAGCCCGATTATTCCCGCCGCATCTTGTCGCCGATGCCGGGCTTGCTCGTCTCGATCGCCGTCAGCCCCGGCCAGGAGGTCAAGGCCGGCGAGGAGCTGGCCGTCATCGAAGCGATGAAGATGGAAAACGTCCTGCGCGCCGAACGCGACGGAACGGTCAAGCGGCTTTGCGCCAAGCCGGGCGACAGCCTCGCCGTCGATCAAATGATTCTCGAATTCGCATGATCGTCGCTTCGCGCCTGTCGATCCGCGGCCGCGTCCAAGGCGTCGGCTTTCGGGCCTTTGTCGTGCGCGAAGCGAGCCACCACCCGCTGCGCGGCTGGGTGCGCAATCGCGGCGACGGCAGCGTCGAGGCGCTGCTCATCGGCGAAGACCAAGCGGTCGCGCTGGCGATCGCGGCATGCCGGCGCGGCCCGCTCGGTGCGCGCGTCGACCACATCGAGACCTTTCCGGCACAGGACGACGGCACGCCGGGCTTCGCGCCCTTGCCGACGGTGTGACGGCAGATGGGCGCCACTCAGCTTCATCTTCTTGTCAGCCGCCGGCTATGGGGCTTGTTCGTCACCCAATTCTGCGGCGCGCTCAACGACAATTTGCTCAAGAACGCGCTGGTCATCCAGGTGGCCTATCGCAGCGTCACGAGCACGACCGAGCTCGAGATCATCGTCACGATCGCGACCGCGCTTTTCATCCTGCCCTATTTTCTCTTCTCGGCGACCGCCGGCGAGCTCGCCGACAAATTCGAGAAAGCCCATCTCATCCGCGCGCTGAAGCTGTGGCAGATCGGGGAGATGGTGCTGGCGGGAGTGGGTTTCGTCATCAACTATATCGGATTCCAGCTCTTCATCCTGTTTCTGATGGGAACGCAGTCGGCGTTCTTCGGTCCGGTCAAGTACGGAATCCTGCCCGAGCTTCTGCCGCCCGGGGATCTCCTCGCGGGCAATGCGGTGATCGAGGCCGGCACCTTCCTCGCGATCCTGATCGGCACGATCGCCGGGGGTCTGCTGATCCTCGCGCCTCACGGCCCAACGATGGTCGCCGGGGCTCTTCTCGCCTTCGCTCTGCTCGGCTGGAGCGCCAGCCTCTTCATCCCGTTCGTCGGGCGCGCCGCGCCGCAGCTCCGCATCAACCCCAACATCGCGGCGGAGACGTGGCGCGTGCTGCGCTATGCCCGCGACAGTCGCGTCGTGCGCTGGTCGATCATCGGCAATTCCTGGTTCTGGTTCGTCGCGGTGGCGATCGTTTCGCAATTTCCCAACTACGCCAAGAACGTCCTCGGCGCCGACAATCAGGTCGTGACTTTTTTCCTGACCGCCAACTCGATCGGCATCGGGGCGGGCTCGCTTCTCGCCGGCCGTGTCTTGCATGGCAGGCTGACCGCGCGGCTCGTCCCCTTCGCGGCGCTGGCGATGGCGCTCTTCGCGTTCGATCTCTGGCTCGTCGATGGAGCCCGCGCCGGAGCCGGCTTCATCGGCCTCGCCGCCTTCCTCGCTCGGCCGATCTACTGGCGGATATCGCTCGATCTCGTCGGCATCTCGCTCGCCGCGGGCCTCTTCGTCGTGCCGCTCTACGCGATTATGCAGGCGCGTTGCGAGCCGAGCCACCGCTCGCGCGTCGTGGCGGCAAACAATGTCTGGAACGCCCTCTTCATGGTGAGCGCCGGTTTCGGCAGCGCGGTGATGCTGAAGCTCGGCGCCGGCGTCACCGACATCTTTCTCGCGGTCGCGCTGGGCAACGCGGTGGTCGCCGCCGGCACCTGGCACCTGCGCCGTCAGCGCGAAGCCTGAGCGGCAAGCGTTCGATTTGCTTTGCACGACGGCGTGGCGCTGATCTTCGCGCCAAGCCTGCGCCGGATTTAAGAGGCGACCGCCTCTTCCTCTTCGGTCTCTTCGGCGGTCTGGACCGGGCCCGAATCCTGGCCCTTGGCCGCTGGATCGCGATCCACCAGCTCGATCACGGCCATCGCCGCGGCGTCGCCGTGCCGGAACCCGCCCTTGAAGATGCGACAATAGCCGCCGGCGCGCGTGGCATAGCGCTCGGCCAGCGTGGTCATCACCTTGTCGGCGATCTTCTCGTCCTGGAGGGTGGCGATGAGCCGGCGGCGCGCCGCGAGCCCGCCATGCTTGCCGAGCGTAATGAGACGCTCGACCACGGGGCGAAGATCTTTGGCCTTGGGCAAGGTCGTCGTGATCTGCTCATGCTTCAAGAGCGCATGGCAGAGATTGTCGAACATGGCCTTGCGATGAGCCGAAGTACGGCTGAAGCTGCGGCCTCTCAGACGGTGACGCATGGAATGCTCTCGATGACAGGGCTCAATAGGGCTCTTCGAGGCGCTTCACGAGCTCCTCGATGTTCTCGGGCGGCCAGTTGGGGATCTCCATGCCGAGATAGAGTCCCATCTGGGCCAATACTTCCTTGATCTCGTTGAGCGACTTGCGCCCGAAATTCGGCGTGCGCAGCATCTCGGACTCGGTCTTCTGCACGAGATCGCCGATATAGACGATGTTGTCGTTCTTGAGGCAATTGGCCGAGCGCACCGAGAGCTCAAGCTCGTCGACCTTGCGCAGGAGATTTTTGTTGAAGGGCAACTCGGAGGGACGCTCCTCCTCGGAAGCGGCGCGCGGCTCCTCGAAATTGATGAAGAGCTGGAGCTGATCCTGAAGGATGCGCGCAGCAAGCGCGACCGCGTCTTCCGGCGTGACCGCGCCGTTGGTTTCGATGTTCATCGACAGCTTGTCATAGTCGGTGCGCTGGCCGACGCGGGTGTTGTCGACCTTGTAGCTGACCTTGCGCACCGGGCTGAACAGAGCGTCGACCGGGATGAGCCCGATTGGTGCGTCCTCGGGCCGGTTGTCGGTCGCCGGACGATAGCCCTTTCCGGTATCGACGGAGAATTCCATCGTCACCTTGGCGCCCTTGTCGAGGGTGCAGATGAGATGGTCGGGGTTCATGATCTCGATGTCGTGCGGCAGCTCGATCATCCCGGCGCGCACCTCGCCCGGGCCGTTGGCCCGAA
>JBJKPV010000021.1:0-4234 GCA_046706015.1 Allostellaceae bacterium
TGAGCGCGATGACGCGCGTGTTCTCCTGCGAGAACATGAAATGGTCGACGTCGTTGAGGAGATGCAACTCGGTCGTCGACTTGCCCGCGTGCTGGAAAAGCCCGATCGATTGCTCGGTCGGCGTCACGGAATCGTTGGACGAGTGCAGCAGCAGGCAAGGCCGCGGCGCGATCTTGCCGACCACGTCATTGGCGCGGAAATTGAACATGCTCTCGACCGTCTCGAAGGTGAACTCCATGATCGAGTTCTTGGCGAGATGGGTGCGGAGATGCTCCGGGATCGGCACGATGTCGTAGCGCGGCACCATGATCGAATTGCCCTTGGCGCGCTCGGCCTTGCCGCGTGCCATCATCTCGGTGAATTTCTTCCAAGCTTCGTCCGAGGCATGCTGCTTGCGGAACTTGCTCTCGCCGTCGCCCCAGCCGCCCGACGAGATGACGGCCGCGACGCGCGGATCGACACCGCCGACATAGACCGCGACCGCCGCGCCGAAGCTCGAGCCGACCACCGCGATCCGCGCCGGCTCGATGTCGTCGCGGCTTTGCAGATAGGTGAGGGCGGCGCTGGTGTCCTCGACCTGTTCCAGACAGACGGTGTTGGCGCGCTTGCCCTCGCTGTCGCCGCAGCCGCGGAAATCGAAGCGCAGCGCCGCGTAGCCCCATTCCGCCAGCATCTGGCAGGGCAGCACACAATTGCTGCTCGAGCAATTGGAGCCGAAGCCGTGCAGCACCATGAAGGCGGGTCGGCGCTCCCCCGGTCTGGCGCCGGCCGGCCGGTGCAGCACGCCGGTGATCTTCAACCCGGCCGATTGGAATGTGACGCGCTCTTCCATGATGGGATCCTCCGCTTCGCGATGCCCAGAGCTATGCCGCAGGGAGGTGCCCGACCGCAATCGGATTTGCTACAATGCAGCCATAAAATTATCGAAGCGGGGTGGGTATGTCGGGCAATTTCCTCAAGAACGCCTGGTACGTGGCGGCCGAGGCCGCCGAGGTCGGCCGGGCTCCGTTGGCGCGCCTCCTGCTGGGCGAGCCGGTGGTGATGTATCGCCGCGAGGATGGCGCCGCCGTCGCGCTCGAGGATCGCTGCTGCCATCGCCGCGCGCCCTTGTCCAAGGGCAAGCTGATCGGCGACGACATCCAGTGCGGCTATCACGGCTTCACCTTCGATGCTGCGGGCGCCTGCGTGCGCATCCCTGGCCAGGAGCGCGTGCCCGTGGGGCTGGGCGTGCGGCGCTATCCGCTGGTCGAGCGGCACGGCTATCTCTGGATCTGGATGGGCGAGGCGGAAAACGCCGATCCGGCGCTGATCACTGATTTCCACCAGAGTGACGCTCCCGGCTGGACCGCCGTGCGCAGCCGCCTGCCGATTGCCGCGAACTATCTCCTGGTGGTCGAGAATCTCATCGATCTCTCTCATGTCGGCATCGTCCATGCCAAGACGATCGGTACGGATGACAGCATGGCGGAGCTGAAATTCGAGCGCGGCGACAATCGGGTGCGGGTGGTGCGCACGCCGACCGAGGTCGCAACCGCGCCGCATAATTTGAAACAGGGGCTGGCCGAGCGCTCGATGTTGGAAAAGACCATCGACTTCGCCCCGCCTTGCCAGGTCGCGATCGCGGTGACGACGACGGAGGTCGCGCCGCAGAAGTCCGAGCCCCGCGCCTTGCGGCTCGTCATCCTCAACGCCTGCACGCCCGAGACCGAGCGCAGCACGCATTATTTCTGGGCCAGCTGTCGCGACTATCAGCGCGACGACCAGCAGGTCGACGCGTTCCTCAAAAAAGTCACAGTCGAGGCTTTCAACGAGGACAAGGACATCCTTGAAGCGCAGCAGCGCTGCATCGAGCTCGATCCCGAGGCGCCCACGGTCAATGTCCATGCCGATTGGGGCGGGGTGCAGGCGCGGCGTCTGACGGCGCGGCTCATCGAGCAGGAGAACGCTGCGCCGGCCGTCGCCGCGCAGTAGGCTGATCCCGAGGCGATCGCCGTGCCTGCACGGCCTCGCGGGAGCGGCGTTTTGCGCGTAAATCATACTTAATCGCGGCTGGACCATGATCGCCTGAAACGGGATCACCTTCGATTCCGTTTCGGGCGTGAATTATGGTCTAAGTTTTTGAATCGAGAGCACGATTCACGTATCGGAAAGAAGCGGCCCGCTTCTTTCCGATACGATCGTGCTCTAGCAAGCGCGAAGTGATTGACCCGTGGGCGGGATTGGTGAGAATGGCGCTCGGTTTGGGAGGAGCGAGCGATGAAGTCGGTGCGGAAGAACGGGCGGGGCGAACCATGACCTTGGCTCCGGGCGCTTCCACCACCGAGATTAATGGCATCGAGATCGAGCTCGATGTGCGCGGCCAAGGCAAGCCGCTTCTCTTTCTCCATCCCGAGATCGGCTTGGACCGCGCGGCGCCCGCGCTCGATCATCTGGCGCGAAACGCGCAGGTGATCGCGCTGACGCATCCTGCCTATGGCAAGGCCAAGATCCCGTCTTCCTTCAACACCATCGACGATATCGCCTATCTCTATCTCGACCTGATGGACGCGCTCGATCTCCGCGATGTCGCGATGGTCGGCGCCGGGATCGGCGGCTGGATCGCGGCCGAGATGGCAGTGAAGAACGCCGCGCGGATGAGAAGTCTCGTTCTCGCCGGTGCCTTCGGCATCAAGGTCGGTGATCGCGAGACGCGCGATATTTTCGACATGTATTTCGTGACCGAGGCCGATCTGGCGAAGGTGGTCTATTTCGACCCGGCATGGACCGAGCGCGATCTCAGCAAGCTGCCCGATGAGGAGCTTTATGCGATCGCGCGGGCGCGCGAGGCGAGCTCGCGCTATGGCTGGAAGCCTTACATGCATGATCCCAAGCTCAAAGGCCGGCTTCATCGCATCCGCATTCCGACGCTCGTGCTGTGGGGCGCCGAGGATCGCATCGTCGCGCCGGATTACGGCCGCGCCTATGCGGCCGCCATTCCTGGCGCAAGTTTCGCGACCATCGCGCGCGCCGGGCACTTCCCGCATGTCGAGCAGGCCGAAGAATTCGCGCGCCGTGTGACGGGGTTCGTCGAGGGAAAGGAGCGTTCGCCGCAATGAGAGTCTTTCACTTCTCCGAGCAGCCCTATTCCCCGGCCTGGAAGGATCACGGCGGCGCGCTGCGCATCACCATCCCCAACAGCCGCCTCGAACCGAAGCTCGCGGGCGATCTCTATCATCGCTATTACGACGAATGGCAGCTCGCCGACGAGGTCGGTTTCGAGATCATGGTCAACGAGCATCACAGCACGGCGACCTGCATGGCCTCGACCGTGGTGGTGACCTTGTCGATCCTGGCGCGGATCACCAAGCGGGCGCGGCTTCTGGTGCTGGGCTATCCGCTGGTCCACCGCCCCGATCCGCTGCGCGCGGCCGAGGAACTCTCGACCGTCGACGTGATTTCGCGCGGCCGGCTCGAGATGGGGTTCGTCAAGGGCGTGCCATCGGAATTCACGCCGTCCAACGCCAATCCGGTCAATGTCGAGGAGCGCTTCTGGGAGGCGCATGACTTCATCATCAAGGCGATGACGAGCCATGACGGGCCGTTCAACTGGGAGAGCGAGAATTATCACTATCGCCAAGTGAATATCTGGCCGCGCCCGCTGCAGCAGCCGCACCCGCCGGTCTGGAGCACCACCGGCAGCAAGCACAATGCGCAGCGCCTGGGCGCCAAGGGCTATGTCATGGCGACGCTCGGCACCGGCTACGGCACGCGCCCGCTCTACGACGCCTATCGCGCTTCCTATCGCGAGACGCATCACCGCGCGCCGCCGCCCGACCGTTTCGCCTATCTCGGCTTGATGGCCGTGGGTACGACCGAGGCCGAGGCGCGCCGCCGCGGCGAGCTCGTCGCCGGCTACCTGCGCAGCCTGCCGTTCACGCCGGCGCCTTTCCGCAACCCGCCGGGCTTCATCTCGGTCGACGACAATGTGCGTCTGATGAAGGCGGGCGGGCGGCCGCCCAATCGCAGCTTCACCAAGGACGGTCGCGCCATCAACATGATGACCGGCAGCGTCCAGGATCTGATCGATGCCGGCATCATGTTCTGCGGCACGCCCGACCAGGTCTTTGACCAGATCGTCGATTTCTGCGGCCATTGCGGCGGCATGGGAAACCTCCTTTCGATGAGCCACGCCGGCTTCATGTCGCATGAGGACACGGTCGAGAATCTCTCGCTCTTCGCCAAGGAAGTGCTGCCG
>JBJKPV010000022.1:0-5316 GCA_046706015.1 Allostellaceae bacterium
CGGTGCGCTCTTACCGCACCATTTCACCCTTGCCGCCCTGCTCTCGCGGGGCTTGGCGGTATGTTTCTGTGGCACTTTCCCTAGGGTCGCCCCCGCCGGGCGTTACCCGGCACCGTGCTTCCGTGGAGCCCGGACTTTCCTCCCCCTGCCTCGCGGCAAAAGGCGGCCATCCGGCCGTCTGGCACGCGGCTCAATAAGCCGATGAAGCGGGCGAAAGTCAAACCGCGCCGGCGACGAGCGCGATGCGGCGCCTCGTTTCAGGGTCGGGCACGCCGTCGCAAAGGCTCGGGCGGAAATGGCGCTGAAACGCCGTGATCACCGCGCCGGTCGCGGCATCGAGCGTGCCGGATTGAGGGCACTCATAGCCGATCACGCCGAGCGCGGCCTGGAGTGCGGCCACGGTGTTGGGCGCGGACGGGCTTTGCGTGAAATCGGGCCAGAGAGCGATCCCAGCCTTTCCCAGACGCGCCCAATCGAAGAGTTCACCCGGGTCCTGCTTCCTTTCCGGCGCGACGTCGGAATGGCCGAGAACGGCGCGCGGCGGGATCGGATGGCGGTTGAGGATCTCGCGTGCCAGCGTTTCAAGCGCTGCAATCTGCGGCTCGGGGAAAGGGCGATAGCCGAATTCATGGCCAGGGTTGACGAGCTCGATGCCGATCGAGGCGCCGTTGATGTCGCGGCGTCCGCGCCAGCAGGAAAGGCCCGCATGCCAGGCGCGCCGCGCCTCGTCGACCAGGCGCCAGACCGCGCCATCCTCCCCGATGAGATAATGCGCGCTGACCTTGGCCGCGGGATCGCATAGCCGGTCAAGCGCCTCGCTGGCCGTCTTCATGCCGGTGTAGTGGAGGATCAGCATATCGACAGCGCCTGCGCCGGGGCGTGCGTCGAAATTGGGCGAGGGGCGGTCGCGGAGCTTCATCCTCTCATGCTTAGCATGTCCACGGCGCTGAGGGCTCGCGTGGACTTCGGGCCGCGCCAGGGGCTATTTTTGCCGGGATCGCAGGAGGAGAGAGGCATGATTTCACCGACCGAGCGCATGATCGCCGAAATCGATGGCGCGATCGGCTGGATGGTCTTCAACAATCCGGCGAAGCTCAACGCCATGTCCGCCGATATGTGGGCGGCAATCCCGCCGATCATCGATCATCTCGAGAAGGATCCCGCTATTCGCGCCATCGTGCTGAAGGGCGCGGGGGAGAAAGCCTTCATCTCTGGCGCTGATATCAACCGCTTCGAGGAGCGCCGCGCCTCGGCCGAGGCGGCCGCGCAGGACGGCGCCAATATGCGCGAAGCGCTGCACCGGCTCGAGAATTCAAGCAAGCCGACCATCGCCATGATCCGCGGCTATTGCTTGGGCGGCGGGCTGCTGGTCGCGCTCCATTGCGATCTGCGCTTGGCGGCCGACACGGCGCGGCTCGGCATTCCCGCGGCGAAACTCGGCATCGCCTATACGCTTTCGGGCGTGCGGAAAGTCGTCGACCTGGTCGGGCCGGCTTTCGCCAAGGAGATGCTCTACACCGCGCGCCAGTTCAACGCGGTCGAGGCGCAAGGCATGGGCTTGGTCAACCGCGCCGTCGCCGCGGGCGAACTCGAAGGCTTCACGCGCTCCTATTGCGCCAACTTGGCCGAGAACGCGCCGCTCTCGATCGCCGCCGCCAAGGGGGTCATCGCCGAGCTGACGAAGTCGCGGGGCGACATGGATCGCGCCAAATGCGAGGCGCTCGGCACACTGTGCATGGAAAGCGAGGATTTCGCCGAGGGACGGCGCGCCTTCGCCGAAAAGCGCAAGCCGCAATTTCGCGGCCGCTGAGCGGAACAGCGCCGGCGCATGGGTGATCGGGGTTCCGGCTGGCAGTTCTGGATCGATCGCGGCGGGACCTTCACCGATGTCGTGGCGCGCGCGCCGGTCGGCACGCTCGTCACAAAAAAGCTGCTGTCCGAAAATCCCGAGCGCTATCGCGACGCCGCGATCGCAGGCATCCGCGCGATCCTGGGGCTTAGCCCCGAGGCACCTCTGCCGTCGCAGGCGATCGATGCGGTCAAAATGGGGACGACGGTTGCGACCAACGCGCTCTTGGAGCGCAAGGGCGAGCGCACGCTTCTCGTCATCACCGAAGGCTTCGGCGACGCGCTGCGTATCGGCTATCAGAACCGGCCCAAGCTTTTCGCCCGCCATATCGTCTTGCCCGAGCTGCTTTACGCGCACGTCGCCGAGATCAAGGAGCGCGTCTCGGCTTCGGGCGAGGTCCTGACGCCGCTCGATCTCGATGTCGCGCGTGCGGCGCTGCAAGCAGCGCGCGATGAGGGCATAAGCGCCGCCGCCATCGTTTTCATGCACGGCTATCGCTTTCCCGAGCACGAGCGCAGCTTCGCCGAGCTCGCGCGCGAGTTGGGCTTTACCCAGATCTCGGTCAGCCATCGCGTCAGCCCCTTGATGAAGCTGGTCAGCCGCGGCGACACCACCGTCGTCGATGCTTACCTTTCGCCCATCCTCAAGCGCTATGTCGATCAGGTGGCGAGCGCGCTCGGCGATGTGCGGCTCCTCTTCATGCAATCGAATGGCGGGCTCGCGGATGCGCGGCTCTTTGCCGGCAAGGATGCGATCCTCTCGGGTCCGGCGGGCGGCATCGTCGGCGCCGCGCGCACTGCCGAGCGCGGCGGCTTTGCGAAGATCATTGGCTTCGACATGGGCGGCACCTCGACCGACGTGTCGCATTACGCCGGCGAGTTCGAGCGCAGCTTCGAGACGCTGGTCGCGGGTGTGCGCATGCGCGCGCCGATGATGATGATCAACACTGTGGCGGCGGGCGGCGGCTCGATCTGCTCTTTCGACGGCGCGCGCTATCGCGTCGGGCCCGAATCCGCGGGCGCCAACCCGGGTCCGGCCTGCTATCGCCGCGGCGGGCCGCTCACCGTGACCGATTGCAACGTCATGCTCGGCCGACTGCAGCCGGACTACTTCCCCGCGCTGTTCGGCCCCTCGGGCACGGAAGAGCTCGACCGCGCGGTGGTCGAGAAGAAATTCGCCACGCTCGCGGATGAGATCGCGAAAGTAACCGGCGATCGGCGCGAGCCCGATTCCGTCGCCGCGGGGTTCCTCACCATCGCGGTCGAGAACATGGCGAACGCGATCAAGCAGATCTCGATCGAGCGCGGCTACGACGAGACTGTATACACGCTGTGCTGCTTCGGCGGCGCGGGCGGCCAGCACGCCTGCCTCGTCGCCGACACGCTCGGCATGAAGCGGGTCTATATCCATCCGCTGGCGGGCGTGCTCTCGGCTTATGGCATGGGTCTCGCCGAGCTGCGCGCGATCAAGGAGCAGGCCGTGGAGCTGCGGCTCGATGCCGCGATGCTGGCCGAGCTCGGCGGCGCGCTCGATCGCTTGGCCGAGCAGGGGATCGCCGCGATGCGAGCGCAGGGGGTCGCCGCGAACCACATCGCGGTTCTGCGCAAGGCGCATGTGAAATACGAAGGCACGGATTCGCCGCTCATGGTCGATTTCGGCGATGTGGCCGCGATCAAGGCCATTTTCGAATCCGCGCATCGGCAGCGCTTCGGCTTTTTGATGCCGGAGAAGCCGCTGATCGTCGAGGCTGTCTCGGCCGAGATCGTCGGCGCCGGCGATGTCGCCGAGGAGAAGGCCGAGTCGTTGAGCGATCGCGCCGCTGCGCCCTTGGCGACGGTCGCGCTTTTCAGCGACGGCGCCTTTCACGATGCGCCGATCTATGATCGCGACCGCATGCTGCCGGGGCAGAGCGTTACGGGCCCGGCGCTCATCCGCGAGGCGACCGCGACCACGATCGTCGATTGCGGCTGGCGCGCCGCGCTCGACGAGCGGCGTTATCTGGTGATGGAGCGCGTGACGCCTCGGCCGCGCCGCGTTGCCATCGGCACCGATGTCGATCCGGTGATGCTCGAGGTCTTCAACAACCTCTTCATGGCGATTGCCGAGCAGATGGGAACGGCGCTGCAGAATACGGCCTATTCGGTCAACATCAAGGAGCGCCTCGATTTCTCCTGCGCGCTCTTCGATCGCACCGGCTCGCTCGTCGCCAACGCGCCGCATATCCCGGTCCATCTCGGCTCGATGAGCGAAAGCGTGCGCACGATCCTGCGCGCGCATGGCACCGGCGGCACGGGCAAGCGCATGAAGCCGGGCGACGTCTATGCCCTCAACGCGCCTTATAATGGCGGCACGCATCTGCCCGACATCACCGTGATCACGCCGGTCTTCGCTGAGGACGATTCGCGCGGCGAGGGCGAGCCGATCTTCTTTGTCGCCTCGCGCGGCCATCACGCCGATATCGGCGGCATCACCCCGGGCTCGATGCCGCCCGACAGCCGCCATATTGACGAAGAAGGCGTGCTGATCGACGATTTCCTCCTCGTCGAGGAAGGGCTCTTTCGCGAGGCCGAGACCTTGACGCTCTTGTCGGGCGCCAAATACCCGGCGCGCAATCCAGCGCAGAACATCGCCGATTTCAAGGCGCAGATCGCAGCCAGCGCCAAGGGCGTGCAGGAGCTCCATCGCATGGTGCGGCATTTCGGCCAGGACGTGGTCGAGGCCTATATGCGCCACGTGCAGGACAATGCCGAGGCGGCGGTGAAGCGTGTGCTCGGCCGTCTGAAGAGCGGTACCTTCACCTATGTCATGGATGACGGTGCCAAGATCTGCGTGCGCGTCGATGTCGATCGTGTGGCCGAACGCGCGGTGATCGATTTCACCGGGACGAGCGCGCAATTGCCGACCAATTTCAACGCGCCTTCGGCGATCTGCATGGCCGCCGTGCTCTATGTCTTTCGCACCTTGATCGACGACGAAATTCCCCTCAACGGCGGTTGCTTGAAGCCGCTCGAGGTGATCATCCCGCGGGGCTCGATGCTCAACCCGCACTATCCCGCAGCGGTGGTCGCGGGGAACGTCGAGACCTCGCAATGGGTGACCGACGCGCTGTACGGCGCGCTCGGCGTCATGGCGGCGGCGCAAGGCACGATGAACAATTTCACCTTCGGCAATGAGCGCCACCAATATTACGAGACGATCTGCGGCGGCTCCGGTGCGGGGCCAGGCTTTAACGGCACCGCCGCCGTCCACACCCATATGACCAATACGCGCCTCACCGACCCCGAAATTCTCGAATGGCGCTTCCCGGTTCTGCTCGAATCCTTTGCCATTCGGCAAGGCTCGGGCGGCGCCGGCCAATGGCGTGGCGGCGACGGCGCGGTGCGGCGGCTCCGCTTTCTCGAGACGATGACGGCGGCGATCCTGGCGAGCCATCGCAAAGTACCGCCCTACGGGCTCGAAGGCGGCGC
>JBJKPV010000023.1:0-14999 GCA_046706015.1 Allostellaceae bacterium
CACGCGGAGGTGCTGGGACACCGCCGGGCGGCTGATCGGCATTTCCAGCGCCAACGCGCCGACCGATTGGGGCCGAAGGGCCAGCCGTTCGAAAATCTCGCGCCGCGTCGGGTCGGCCAATGCCGTGATCACATTGGCGAAAGGCGACACGCCGTTACGTAAGTCATTACTTACGGAAAGAATATGCTTGCGATCTGTCACGCGGCGAACATCAGGCGCGCTTCGCCTATACCCTCAAATTGTGCCGTGACTTCCGCACCGGCTGGTGCATCGATCATGCCAGTGTGGCTGCCGGTAGTGACGATATCGTGACGCTTGAGCGGGTGACCGCGTTTGGCGGCGTGATTGGCGAGCCAGGCGAGAAGCCGCCGCGGGTGGCCGCCGGGCGTTCCTGCCGCGGCGCGACGAACTTCCCGGCCGTTGATGATCAGGATCGCTTGGGGCGTGCGCAGGTCCAAACCCCGCCAATCCGCGAGCGCCGGCCCATAGCAAAAGGCGCCGTTGTTCTGGAGATCGGCGAGCGGGGCGAATTCGGGGACGCGGCGGCGGTCGGCGAAGCTCGATTCAAGCACCTCGATCGCGACGTGCATCGTCTCGATCGCGTCCCAGACTTCCTCTTCGCCATAGGGCTCGCTGCGCGGCGGCAGATCGCGGCCGATGCTGAAGGCCAATTCGGCTTCGACGGTTCTTAGCGCATTGGGAAGGAGCGCGAACCGGGCCGGGCTCATGGCGACGCGGTCGGCGAGGAGCGGCCCGGCCTGGGGTTCGGCGTCGGGGCGCCCCGCCCCGACCTTCCAGCCGGCGATAGCGAGGCCGAGCCGCGCGACGATCGCGTCCTGCACGGCATAGGCCTCGCCGGCGCTTGAAGGTGCTTGGGCCGCGTCGAGCGCGGCGATCCGCTTCCCGCTTCGCCGCGCCTCGATCAGATTTGCGGCGAGAGCGTCAACGTCCATGGGCGCTGGCATTGCCCGCGAGGAAATCCATCGCGGCCTGGAGGCCGCCGCTCTTGTGCTTGACGCCCGCGGCGGCGAACCCCATCTCGACGCCGGCGAGCGCGCTGGCGAGCATCAATTCGTTGATCCAGCCAAGATGGCCGATGCGGAATACTTTGCCCGCGACCTTGCCGAGCCCGGCGCCGAGCGAGAGATCGAAGCGCTCGAGAATGACGCCGCGCACCGCGTCGGAATTGACGCCTTCGGGCATCATCACCGCGGTCAAGGCGTTGGCATAGGCGCGCGGCTCGGCGCACAAGACCTCGACCCCCCAGGCGCGCACGGCGCGCCGCGCCGCCTCGGCGAGGCGCTCATGGCGCGCGAAGACATTGTCGAGACCTTCTTCTTCGATCATCGCGATCGCTTCGCGAAGACCGAAGAAATGGCCGGTCGACGGCGTGAAGGGGTAAAGACCCGATTCATTGGCATCGACCATCGGCTGCCAATCGAAATAGCCGCGCGGCAGTTTCGCGGCCTTGTTCGCGGCCAGCGCCTTTTTCGAGATCGCGTTGAAGCCGAGGCCCGGCGGCAGCATCAGGCCCTTCTGCGCGCCGCCGATCGCGACATCGACGCCCCATTCGTCCTGGCGGAAATCGTGAACGCCGAGCGACGAGATCGTGTCGACCATCAGCAGCGCCGGATGTTTCGCGCGGTCGAGCGCTTGGCGGATCGCAGGGACAGAACTCAACACGCCGGTCGAGGTCTCGCTGTGGACGACCATCACCGCCTTGATCGCGTGACTCTTGTCCGCCGTCAGGCGCCGCTCGGCCTCACCCGCGTCGATCGGATGGCGCCAATCGCCGGGAACTAAATCGACGGTAAGGCCGTGCCGTTCCGCCATGACGCGCCACAAAGTCGCGAATTGCCCGGTCTCGAAAGCGAGCACCTTGTCGCCCGGGGAGAGCGTGTTGAGCAGCGCCGTCTCCCACGCGCCCGTGCCCGAGGACGGATAGATCGCGACCGGACCGCTGGTGCGGAAGATGCGGCCCATGCCGGCGCAGACGCTCTTGCACAGCGCGACAAATTCGGGACCGCGATGATCGATGATCGGATTGTCGATCGCGCGCGCGACGCTGTCGGGCACATTGCTCGGTCCCGGAACATGGAGGAAATGCCGGCCGCGCCGAACTGTCTTTGCCATGGCGGGGTACTCCTTCGGAAAAACGGCGAGAAATGTGACCGGAAGCGCGTCCGGCTGCAAGTCCGACCTTCGTTGGTGGTTATGTTTGCTCCCGGGACGGATTTATGGCGCAGCGAGCGGGCAAGCGCAACGCGCGACATCATCGACGCGGTCATGGCCGAGTGCGCAACGATAGATCGCTTCGTTGCCCGCCGTCACCGCTTCCCGCGCCCGTGCAGCTTGGACCGCGTAGTCCTCGAACCAGCGCTCGCGCGCAGCGCGCGACGTGGCGATCTTATGGTAAAGAGCCTCAAGGCTGGCGACATTGATCGCCGCTTCTTGCCATGCGGCGTCGAAACTCGCCTCTGCCCGCCATTGCGGCGTGGCGCCCTCGGTCGCTGCGGCGAGATTGGCGAGATAGTGGATGGTTCCATCCTCGATTGTACCGTCATGCGCCAGGCGGATGCGGCGAAAGGCGGGATTCTGACCGAAGATCGGGCTCACCGCCGGATCGATCAGAACAAATCCGTAAGGCCGCGCGGCATCGGCGAAAAGCGCGAAACTGTCCATATGGATGTGGCCCGCGAAGCTCGCTGCGATCGTGTCGCGATAGTGCGCCATGAGGGCGTGGAAGCGCTGGGCATAGGGCGCTGCGAACATCGCCACCGGCGTCACGGGACAGGCGCCGTGCCGCGCGGTCGCGAAGGCGTCGAGACCCGGCGGGATGTGATAAATCAACCAAACCTTGCGATGCGCGGCCTGCGCCTGCTGCAAGACCTCGCTCAGCCAGGCGAGTGTGGCGCGCGCGGAATTGCCGTCGCCTGCTCCGCCGCAGGCATTGCGATAGTCGCGCGCGAGAAAATTGGTATTGAGCGCGACGATCATCCCGCCGCCGACGGCCGGGTTGGGCACGACGTAATTGCCGAGCGCGCGCCAGCTGCGCGCGAAGGCTGCGCCGGCTTCGGGTCCGATCAGGCCGGCCGCGATATCGGCCGTCGCGGCGAGAAACCGGCCGCCGGGCCGCAAGGCATAGTCGCCGCAGAAGGAATCGTTGTTGCCGAGCACCGGCAGGATCGGCGTTTGGGGAAAGGTCTTGCGCAATTCGAGGGCGAGGAAGCGCAAGGTCTTGAGGGTGAAGGCGCGAAAGGCGGCATCGCTGTGGTCGTGCGCCGCGGCATCGAAGTGGGCGCGAAACTGGTGGGCGAGAAAATCGCCCGTCATCATCACCAGCGCGGGCTTGCCTTCAGCTTTCATTGCGGCCAAGGCCGAGGCGAGCAGCTTCCAATTCGGATCGACGCCATAGCCGGTCGGGCGGGAATCATCTTCGGTCAAGAGCGCTTGCCAGCGCGCTACCGGCGCTTGCGCGAGGCGGTCGACCAGCGCCGCTTTCGCCATCGGGTTGAAATGAAGGTCGGAGACGATAACCATCTCCGCCGCCGCGGCGGGACGCAGGCAGAAAAATAAAAGGAGCAGAGCCACAAGCACGCGAAGCGCTGAACGATCGCGCATGCCGAGCGCCTGTTTCAGTCGGCGAGGCCGACCAGGCCGCGCGCGAAATCGCCGGCGCGAAACGGCCGCAGATCCTCCGCGCTCTCGCCCACGCCGACAAAATGCACAGGAAGCCCGTATTTCTCGGCGAGCGCGACCAAAACGCCGCCTTTGGCGGTGCCGTCGAGCTTGGTCATGACGAGGCCGGTGACACCGATCATGTCGCGAAAGGCCTGCACCTGGGCGTGGGCGTTCTGGCCCACCGTCGCGTCGAGCACGAGCAGCACAGCATGCGGCGCCGCGGGCTCGGCCTTCTTCACGACCCGGACGATCTTTTGCAGCTCGGCCATCAGCCCGGCCTTGTTATGAAGCCTGCCGGCGGTGTCGATCAGCAGCACATCCGCGCCTTGGCGCTTGGCGGTCTCGATCGCATCGAAGGCAAGGCCCGCCGCATCGGCGCCGGTCGCGCGCGCGATGATTTCGGCGCCGGCGCGCTCGCCCCAGATTTTCAGTTGCTCGACCGCGGCGGCGCGGAACGTGTCGCCCGCCGCGACCACGACGCGCTTGCCCGCATCGCCATAGAGCTTGGCGAGCTTACCGATGGTCGTGGTCTTGCCGCTGCCATTGACGCCGACGACGAGGATGACGAAGGGCTTGGCCGTCTCGGTCGCAAGCGGCTGCTCGACCGGCTGCAAGGTCTCGATGATGCCCTCGGCGAGCGCGGCGCGGATTTCCTCCTGGCTCACTTCCTGGTTGAAGCGCGTGCGCTTCAAGCGTTCGGTGATGCGCTCCGCGACGCCGTGGCCGAGATCGGCCGCGATCAACAATTCTTCGAGCTCTTGAAGCGCGTCGTCGTCGAGCTTGCGCTTGGTGACGATCGCGGCGATGCCCTCGCCCAGCCGTTGCGCCGAGCGCGAGAGCCCGGAGCGCAGCCGGGCGAACAAGCCGGGTTTCGCCTCGCTCATGCCGGCTCGCCGTGAAGCATGTCGGGTCCGGCGCGCCGGATGGTTGCAGCAACGATGCTGCCGGCCATGGCGTCGCTCGCAAGGCTGACGGGCGCGTAATGCTCGCTGCGGCCGAAGCCCGGGCGCTCGATCAGGATTTCGGCCGTGCTGCCGATGCGGCGCGCCAACGAGCGTGCGAGCGCCTTCGCGCCGGCCTCGCGCAAGCGCGCCGCCCGCTCACGGACCAATGCCCGCGGCAGCTGCGGCATGCGTGCCGCCGGCGTCCCCGGCCGCGCGCTGAAGGGAAAGACGTGGAGATAGTCGAGCGGCGCTTCCTCGACGAGATCGAGCGTGCGCTGGAACATCGCCTCGTCCTCGGTCGGAAATCCGGCGATGAGATCGGCGCCGAGCGCGATGCCGGGGCGCCGCGCCCGCGCCCTGGCGCAAGCCGCGAGCGCCTGCGCGCGCGAATGCCGGCGCTTCATGCGCTTCAAGATCAGGTCGTCGCCTGCCTGGATCGAGAGATGGAGATGCGGCAGAAACCGCTTCTCCTCGGCGATGAGGCGCCATAATTCTTCATCGATCTCGACCGGATCGAGCGAGGAGAGGCGCAGGCGCGGGAGTTCCGGCACGAGCGCGAGCAAGCGGCGGCAAAGCTGGCCAAGGCTCGGCGCGCCCGGGAGATCGGCGCCAAAGCCGGTGAGGTCGACGCCGGTCAGAACCAGCTCGCGATAGCCGGCCGCGCTCAAACCGCGCGCCTGGCGCACGATCTCGCCGAGCGGCACCGAGCGGCTATTGCCGCGGCCGAAGGGAATGACGCAGAAGGTGCAGCGGTGATCGCAGCCCTGCTGCACCTCGATGAAGGCGCGCGCGCGGTTCTCGAAGCCGTCGACGAGATGCGCCGCGGTCTCCTTCAAGCGCATGATGTCGCCAACCGCGACGCGCGCGACGCCGCCGCGATAGCTCTCGGCGTTCAGCTTCTCTTCGTTGCCGAGCACGAGATCGACCTCTGCCATGGCGGCAAAGCGCGCGGGGTCGATCTGCGCGGCGCAGCCGGTGACGATGAGGCGCGCCTTGGGGCGTGCGCGCCGCGCGCGCCTGATCGCCTGCCGCGCTTGGCGCTCGGCCTCGGCGGTGACGGCGCAGGTATTGACGATGACCGCAACCTCGAGCCCGGCGGCGAGCGCGTGGCCGCGGATCACCTCGGATTCGAAGGCGTTGAGCCGGCAGCCGAAGGTGAGAATTTCGGGCGATGCCATGGGCTTAGCCCAGCAGCGCGGGATCGAGCGCGCCGGAAAAGCTCACCGCCACCGGCCCGGTCATGATCACGTGATTGTCGGCGCGCCACTCGATCGTGAGCGCGCCGCCATCGAGGATCACCTCCGCGCTGCGCTCGGCGAGGCCACGCCGTGCCGCCGCGACGAGCGCCGCGCAAGCGCCGCTGCCGCAAGCCAAGGTCAACCCGTCGCCGCGCTCCCAGACGCGCAGGCGCAGCCGTGTGGGCCCGAGAATTTGCGCGACGCCGATATTGGCGCGCGCGGGAAAGATCGGATCATGCTCGAGCTTCGGACCCAGCCGCGCGAGATCGACCGCCGCAATGTCGGGAACGAAGAAGGTCGCGTGCGGATTGCCCATGCTGGTGCAGACCGGGTCGGCGAGCGCTTCGAGACCGAGCGGCACATGCAGCGTGTCGCATTGGCGCGCCAGAGGGATCTCCTGCCAGGCAAAGCGCGGCGCACCCATATCGACGGCGACGCGCAACTCGCCCGCTTTGATCGCGGTCAGGTTCCCGCCCAAGGTCTCGATCGTCACCGCGTCGCGGCCGCTCTCCCCCATCAGCAGCGCGGCGACACAGCGCGCGCCATTGCCGCAAGCCTCGGCCTCGCCACCATCGGCGTTGCGGATGCGCATGAAGGCCTGGGCGCTCGCTTCCTTGGGCGGCTCGAGGATCAGGATCTGGTCGCAGCCGACGCCACGATGACGGTCGGCGATCGCGCGCGCTGCGGCGGCGTCGAGCGAAAGTGGTTGCGCGCGCGCGTCGAGCACGACGAAATCATTGCCGAGCCCGTGCATCTTGGTGAACGGAAGCTGCCGCGAGGGTGAGCCGCGCATGCCGGGCTATAAAAGGAGCGGCGGGTTTTCTGTCCAACCGAGGGCCGGCGTCGCGCGGCCTAAAAAAAAGACGCGGGACCCGCTCGGCGTAGCACAGGCGCGTGAGCGCCGTCGTGCGAAGCCGAAGCAAAATCCCGCGCCGTCGATGATCGTGTTCGCGTTTATTGGTTTTGAAGCGCGCTCAGTGCGTGGCCGCGCCTTCCGCGGCGCCCTTGGCCGCTCCGGCGGCCGCCGGGACCGAGGCGGTCTTCTTGTGCTTGGCCGCGCCGGTCTTCACATGTTTGCGGCTCGTCTTTGCCGTTTTCTTGGCCTTGGTCTTGGTCGTCTTCGCGCTCTTCTTGGCGCTCGTTTCGGTCTTAGCCTTGACCTTGGCGCCGCTCTGGACCGCCGCGCCCGTGGCCGGCGTAGCGGGCATGGTCTCGGCCGCGAAAGCGGGGAGCGTGGCCGCGGCGAGGAAGCCGGCGAGGGTTAGGGCCCGGAGGGCAAGTTTGCTGTTCATGGGGATCGAGATCCTGTTCGTTGGTGGTTCATCCCAAATTGGGACAGACGGAAAACGCGGGCCGTTCCACCGCCAGTCCAGGGCAAAGCCGCGTTATTGTGGTGGCGGAATGAGGGCAGGGTTAAGCGCGGCTGCCTTGCCTGTCGCTGGCGGCGCCAATTGACATAAACATCGCTGGCGCCTAGGTTTCCGCCCGCTTCTCAGGAAGCAGGTAGGTTTTCTCGCCCGTTGCCGGGCCGGCCAGTCCGCGAGTATCGCGCACTGGCCCATTTCGGCTTGGGATCGGGCGCAAGGCCGGGATCAGGGACCAGGATGTTCGAAAGTCTCAGCAGCCGTTTCGCCGACGTCTTCGACCGCTTGAAGCGCCGCGGCGCCTTGAGCGAGGCCGATGTCGATGCGGCGATGCGCGAGATTCGCGTGGCCCTCTTGGAGGCCGATGTCGCGCTGCCCGTGGTCAAGGACTTCGTCAACGCGGTGCGCGCGAAAGCGGTCGGCCAGGACGTGCTCCGCTCGGTTTCGCCGGCGCAGATGGTGGTGAAGATCGTCCACGACCATCTGGTCGAGACCTTGGGCGCGGAAGGCTCGGGCGCGCTCAACCTCAACGCGGTGCCGCCGGTCGTCGTGATGATGGTGGGCTTGCAGGGCTCGGGCAAAACCACCACCTCGGCGAAGCTCGGCCGGCTCTTGAAGGAGCGCGAACGACGCAAGGTCCTGTTGGCCTCGCTCGACGTCAATCGCCCGGCGGCGCAAGAGCAATTGGCCGTGCTGGCGAAGCAAGTCGAGGTCGCCTCGCTGCCGATCGTGGCGCTGGAGCGGCCGGTGGCGATCGCCAAGCGCGCGCTCGATACGGGGCGGCGCGAAGGCTACGACGTGGTCATCCTCGACACCGCCGGCCGGCTGCATATCGACGAGCCGCTGATGCAGGAAGTGGCCGCGGTGCGCGACGCGACGCAGCCGACCGAGACGCTGTTGGTCGCCGACGCGCTCACCGGCCAGGACGCGGTCAATCTCGCCAAGAGCTTCGCCGAGCGGGTCGGCATCACCGGCATCGTCCTGACGCGGGTCGACGGCGATGCGCGCGGCGGCGCGGCGCTCTCGATGCGCGCGGTGACGCAGCGCCCGATCAAATTCATGGGCACGGGCGAGAAGCTCGATGCACTCGAGGCCTTCCATGCCGAGCGCATCGCCTCGCGCATCCTCGGCATGGGCGACGTGGTCGGCCTGGTCGAGAAGGCCGCCGAGACGATCGACCGCGAGGAAGCGGAAAAGCTTGCGAAGAAGCTGCAAAAGGGCAGCTTCGACATGGACGATCTCGCCGCGCAGCTGAAGCAGCTGCGGAAGATGGGCGGCATGGGCGGCATCATGGGCATGCTGCCGGGCATCAACAAGGTCAAGAAGCAGCTCGACGAGGCGCGGCTCGATGAGGGCCTGTTGAAGCGCCAGGAAGCGATCATCGGCTCGATGACCAAGAAAGAGCGGCGTAGTCCGAAGATCCTGGACGGCTCGCGGCGCCGGCGCATCGCCGCCGGCTCGGGCACGAGCGTGCAGGAGATCAACCGGCTGCTGAAGCAGTATCAGGATATGGCCGACATGATGAAGCGTATGAACAAGCTCGGCAAAAAGGGATTGCAGCGACACGGCATCGGCGCGCTTCTGCCGGGCGGGCCGCGGCACTGAACGGATCAGGATCGAAGCGAAGGAGACAGCATGGGACTGAAGATTCGCATGAGCAGGGGCGGCGCGAAGAAGCGGCCCTTCTACAGCATCGTGGTGGCGGATTCGCGCAGCCCGCGCGACGGCCGCTTCATCGAGAAGCTCGGCACTTACAACCCGATGGTCGACAAGGGCCATCCCGAGCGGCTGGTGATGAAGACCGAGCGCATCCAGCATTGGCTCAAGGTCGGCGCGCTGCCGAGCGAGCGGGTGCAGCGCTTTCTCGGCGACGCAGGTCTCGCGCCCAAATACGAATACAATGAACGGCCGAAGAAATCGGCGCCACGCGCCAAGGCGCAGGAGCGCGCCAAGGCTGCCGCCGAGGCGACCGCAGCTGCGGCGCCGGCCGAAGGCGCCTGAGCCTTTAGATCTCCATGCCGCGCATGCACCCGCCCCTCGCCGAACGCCCGCGCAATCGGCACCTTCCGCTTCAAAAGGAAGGTCGCAAGGCATCCGCGTCCTTGCCTTCGCCCATGACGGATGAGGGCAAGGCCGAGGGCGATGCCACGCAACTCTGCCTCGGCGTCGTCACCGGGGCGCGTGGGATTGCGGGATTGGTGCGGATCAAGAGCTTCACCGCGGCGCCCGAAGCGATTGCGCATTATGGCGTGCTGCGCGACGAGGCCGGCACGCCGCGCTTCGAGCTCGAGCTCGTCGGCGAGAGCAAAGGCGTGCTGATCGCGCGCTTGAAGGGCGTCAGTGATCGCAACGCGGCCGAGCGCTTGAAGGGCCAGCGCCTCTATCTGCGCCGCGCCGATCTGCCCGAGCCGGAGGCGGACGAGTTCTATCATGCCGATCTCATCGGCCTCGAGGCGCGTCTTGCCGACGGCACGGTGTTCGGCAAGGTCGAGGCGGTCCATGATTTCGGCGCCGGCGCGAGTCTCGAGATCGTCGATGCGGCGGGCAAATCGGTGATGGTGCCGTTCACTCACGCGGCCGTGCCCGAGATCGATATCGAAGGCGGCCGGCTCGTGATCGCCCCGCCTTCGGGGCTCTTCGATGCGCCGCTGCCGGCCGAGCGGGAGCAGGCCTGACATGGCGACGCCCTGGACCGCGACCGTGCTGACGATCTTTCCCACGATGTTTCCGGGCCCGCTCGGTCAGTCGCTCGCCGGCAAGGCCTTGGCTGACGGACTGTGGCGCCTAGTCACGGTCGATATTCGCGATTTCGCACAAGACAAGCATCGCACCGTCGACGATGCGCCCTTCGGCGGCGGCCCGGGCATGGTGATGCGTCCGGACGTGATCGACGCAGCGGTCGCCGGCGCGCCCGGTCCGGGCCCGCTGCTGTGTTTGACGCCGCGCGGGCGCCGGCTCGATCAGGCGCGCGTCGCCGAGCTCGCGGCAGGGCCGGGCTTGCGCGTCATCTGCGGCCGGTTCGAGGGCATCGATCAGCGCGTGCTCGATCTCGACCGGGTCGAGGAATTGAGCATCGGCGATTTCGTGCTCTCTGGCGGCGAGCCCGCAGCGATTGCCTTGATCGACGCTTGCGTGCGGTTGCTGCCCGGCGTCATCGGCGATGCCGCGGCGCTCGAGGAAGAAAGCTTCCAGCACGGGCTGCTCGAATACCCGCATTACACGCGGCCCCAGGAATGGCGCGGCCATGCCGTGCCCGATGTTCTGCTGTCGGGGCATCACGCGCAGATCCGTGCCTGGCGCCTGGCGCAGGCCGAAGCGGCGACGCGCGAGCGGCGCCCCGATCTGTGGCAGCGCTACCGCGCCGAAGCAGGCGAGACGAAGAAGTTTTAGGATCGACGAGACGAGAAGAGGTTGGAGGCTGACAATGAATACGCTGCAATCGCTCGAGCAGGAAGAGCTCAAGAAACTCGCCGCCGCGCGCGCGACGCCGGAATTCCGCCCGGGCGATACGGTGCGGGTGAGCGTCAAGGTGGTGGAGGGCGAGCGCGAGCGCATCCAGGCCTTCGAGGGCGTGTGCATCGCGCGCAAGAGCGCGGGCGTCAATTCCAACTTCACCCTGCGCAAGATCTCCTATGGCGAGGGCGTCGAGCGCATCTTCCCGCTCTATTCGCCGCGCATCACCGCGATCGAGGTGGTGCGCCGCGGCGCGGTGCGGCGCGCCAAGCTCTATTACCTGCGCGGGCTGCGCGGCAAGGCGGCGCGAATCGCCGAGCGCGCCCGCGACCGTGGCGAGACCGAAACCGCGGCGGTCGAGCCCGCCGCTCAAGAAAAGGCTTCGTGATCCGATGGCCGGCCCGCGCACGCTTTTCGACAAGATCTGGGACAGCCATCTGGTTGAGCAACAGCCCGATGGCACCTGTCTCATTTATATCGACCGGCACCTCGTCCACGAGGTGACGAGTCCGCAAGCCTTTGCGGGGTTGCGGGAGTCGCATCGCACCGTGCGTCAGCCCAAGGCGACGCTCGCGACCGCCGATCACAACGTGCCGACGACCGATCGCTCGCACGGCATCGAGGAGGCGGAATCGCGCTTCCAGGTGGAGACCTTGGAGCGCAATGTCGAGGAGTTCGGCATTCCCTATTTCGGCATGAACGATATCCGCCAGGGCATCGTTCACATCATCGGTCCGGAGCAGGGCATGTCGCAGCCGGGCATGACGATCGTCTGCGGCGACAGCCACACCGCGACGCATGGCGCCTTCGGCGCGCTCGCCTTCGGCATCGGCACCTCGGAGGTCGAGCACGTGCTGGCGACGCAGACGCTGATCCAGCGCCGCGCCAAGAATATGCGAGTCACGGTCGATGGCGATCTTCCCTTCGGCGTGACGGCGAAGGATGTGATCCTCGCCATCATCGGCCATATCGGCACCGCCGGCGGCACCGGCCACGTGATCGAATATGCGGGCTCGGCGATCCGCAAGCTGTCGATGGAAGGCCGCATGACGGTCTGCAACATGTCGATCGAAGGCGGCGCGCGCGCCGGCCTCGTCGCACCTGACGAGACAACGTTCGAATATCTGAAGGGCCGGCCGATGGCGCCCAAGGGCGCGGCCTGGGAACAGGCCTTGGCGTTTTGGAAGACGCTGCCCTCCGACAAGGGCGCGCGCTACGACACCGAGGTCGAACTCGACGCCGCCAAGATCGTGCCGCACGTGACCTGGGGCACGAGCCCCGAGGACGTGTTGCCGGTGACCGGCGCGGTGCCCAATCCCGCCGACGAGAAGGACGCGGGCAAGCGCGCGGCGATGGAGCGCTCGCTCGCCTATATGGGCCTAAAGCCAGGAACGCCTCTGACCGAGGTGCCGGTCCAGCGCGCCTTCATCGGCTCCTGCACCAATGGCAGGATCGAGGATCTGCGCGCGGCTGCGGCGGTCGCGAAGGGGCGCAAGGTTGCGGCCGGCGTCAACGCGCTGGTCGTGCCCGGCTCGGGCCTCGTCAAGGAGCAGGCCGAGTCCGAGGGCCTCGACCGCATCTTCGTCGAGGCGGGCTTCGAATGGCGCGAGCCGGGTTGCTCCATGTGCCTCGCCATGAACGCGGACAAGCTCCTGCCCGGCGAGCGCTGCGCCTCGACCTCCAACCGCAATTTCGAGGGCAGGCAAGGCCGCGGCGGGCGCACCCATCTGATGAGCCCGGCGATGGCGGCGGCGGCGGCGGTCAGCGGCAAGCTCGCCGATGTGCGACAATTGCGGTGAAGCGCTGCGTCACGGGGTCGTGAAAAAATTGTAATGTAACAAACACCGGACGCTTCTACGGTCGTTCCGTCCGCCGCACGTCGCGCGGCGGTGCGCGTGCATGAACGAATCGTGGATGAAGGGGACGGTGACATGAACAAGATCATTCGATGGGGCCTCGCAGGCCTCGCGACCGCCATGATGACGGTGGCTTCGGCGCAGGCCGCGGAGATCACCGGCGCGGGCGCGACATTTCCGTATCCGATCTATGCGAAATGGGCCGATGCCTATAAGAAGGCCACGGGCATCGGCTTGAATTACCAGTCGATCGGCTCCGGCGGCGGCATCAAGCAGATCGAGTCGAAGACGGTCGATTTCGGCGCTTCCGACATGCCGTTAAAGCCGGATGATCTCGAAAAGAACGGCCTGACGCAATTTCCCGCGATCATGGGTGGTGAAGTTCTCGTGGTGAACCTCCCCGGGGTCAAGCCAGGCCAAATGACGCTCACAGGCCAACTGATCGCGGATATCTACCTTAGTAAGATCACCAAATGGAACGATCCGGCGCTGGTAAAGGCGAATCCGGGCGTCAAGTTGCCGGACCAGGCGATCGGCGTGGTGCATCGCTCCGACGGGTCCGGTACGACATTCATTTTCTCGAACTATCTGACCAAGGTCAGCGCTGAGTGGAAGCAGAAGGTCGGCGAAGGCACCGCGGTCGATTGGCCCACGGGGATTGGCGGCAAGGGCAATGAGGGCGTGTCGGCGCTCGTCCAGCGGACCCGAGGTTCGATCGGCTACGTCGAATATGCCTACGCGCTCCAGAACAAGCTCATCTATACCAAGCTCGAGAATCGTGCCGGGGCCGTGTTGATGCCGAATAGCGAGACCTTCCAGGCGGCGGCGGCGAACGCGGATTGGTCAAAGGCACCGGGTTTCTATCTGATCCTCACCGATCAACCCGGCAAGCAGAGCTGGCCGATCACCGGTGCCTCCTTCATTCTGATGCATAAGCAACAGAACAAGCCCGAGGCCGCCAAGAAGGTGCTCGACTTCTACGCCTGGGCGTACGAGAACGGCCAAAAGATGGCGGAGTCGCTCGACTATGTGCCGATGCCGGCGTCGGTTGTCCAGACGATCGAAGCCAGTTGGAGGCAAAACATCAAAGGCGCTGGCGGCGAAACGATTTGGACGCGATAGACGCAGCGCTAACTTTTGCCGCGGCGTGACCGGGGGCACCGGCCAGAGCAGGCCGCGCTCCCGATCGGTGGTAACAAATTCGGCCGACGAGGGCCGTGTGCCTCGACCTCGAATCGCAGTTTTGAACGTCGGCAGGGCCGCGCCGGGCGCACTCGTTTGATGAGTTCGGCGATGGCGGCGACCGTGATTGGCAAGCTCGCCGATGTGCGCGAGGTGGGGGGAGACGAGGATGCTCGTAGTTTCTGTCAAAAAACTGCAATAAAAAATTCAAAAAAGAGACGCCGCCCCTTTTTAAGGTTGCGCCGTCCGCCGCACGCGTCGCGTGGGCGTGCAATCAGGAATCATGGACGAGGGACGGCGACATGAAAAAATCGATTCTATGGGGCCTCGCGGGCATCGCGGCCGCCACGATGATGGCGGCTTCGGCCCAGGCTGCAGATATCACGGGAGCAGGCTCGACTTTCGCTTATCCGCTCTATTCGAAGTGGGCGGTGACTTACAAGAAGGAGACAGGCGTCGGCCTCAATTATCAATCGATCGGCTCAGGCGGCGGCATCAAGCAAATCGAGTCGAAAACCGTCGACTTCGGCGCCAGCGACATGCCGCTCGAACACGAGAATCTGGTGAAGAACGGCCTTGCGCAGTTCCCGACCGCCATGGGTGGCGTGGTCATGATCATCAATGTGCCGGGCATCAAGCCGGGCGAAATCCGCCTCAGCGGTCCGGTGCTGGCCGACATCTATCTCGGCAAGATCACCAAGTGGAACGACCCGGCGATCAAGAAGCTCAACCCGCACGTCAAGCTGCCGGCGCTCGACATGGCCGTGGTTCATCGCTCCGATGGATCGGGCACGTCATTCATTTTCACCAAGTACCTCTCGAAGGTCAGTCCCGAGTGGAAAAGTAAGGTCGGATTCAACACCGCGGTCGATTGGCCGGCTGGGTTGGGCGGTAAGGGTAGCGAAGGCGTCGCGGCGCTCGTGCAGCGGACGGAAGGCGGCATCGGCTACGACGAATATGCCTATGCGCTCCAGAACAAGCTGATCTACACCAAGCAGGTCAACAGTGCGGGGGCGACCGTATCGCCGACGATGAAGACGTTCTCGGCCGCGGCCGCGAATGCAGACTGGAAAAGCGCTCAGGACTTCAACCTCATCCTGACGGATCAACCCGGCAAGGAAAGCTGGCCGATCACCGGCGCCACCTTCATCTTAATGCAGAAGACCGCGGTTAGCGCCGCGAACTCGGAGCAAGTGCTCAAATTCTTTTCTTGGGCGTACAAGCACGGCACCAAGACGGCGGAAAGTCTCGACTACATTCCGATGCCGCAGAACGTCGTGC
>JBJKPV010000024.1:0-7491 GCA_046706015.1 Allostellaceae bacterium
CATCGCGGCACTTCGCTCGAATTCGGCATTCCAGCCGCGCGCGGCCTGCGCTGCTGCTATCATGGCTGGCTCTTCGACTTCGACGGCACGATTCTCGAAACGCCGGCCGAGCCCGAGACGAGCCGCATCCGCGCCAATTTCTGCCAAGGCGCCTATCCGGTGCGCGAGTACAACGGCTTGATCTTCGCCTATATGGGCCCGCCGGAGGCGATGCCTGAATTTCCGATCTACGACACGTTCGGCTATCCCGAAGGCAATAAGCTCGTACCGCTGAAGCTCGAACTCCCGTGCAACTGGGTGCAGATCAGCGAGAACGCGGCCGACCCGATCCACAACGCGTTTCTCCACGTCATCGTCAGCGGCGCGCAATTCGCGCCGAGCTTCGCCGTGATGCCCGCGCTCGAATTCGTCGAATCGCCCTTGGGCTTCATCTGCTCGGCGACGCGGCGGCTAAAGGATTTCGTCTTCATCCGCGCCAGCGACATGATCATGCCCAATGTCGCTCAATTCATCGGCGGCACCAACATGGTCGACAAGGAGGAGATCGCGATCTGCGCCTTCCTGACGCGCTGGGCCGTGCCCTTGGACGACGACAATTCGCTCTATATCGGCTTCACCGGCTTCAACGACGTGAGCAATCACGGCGGGCATATCCGCGAGGAGACGATCGGCGTCGGCAAGCTCAACCTCATCGGCCAGACCGCCGATCGGCCTTACGTGGAGCGCCAGCGCGAGCCGGGCGATTACGACGCCATCGTCAGCCAGGGTGTGATCGCCAATCGCCAGAGCGAGCATCTCGGTCTGACCGATCGCGGCGTGGTCATGTTCCGCCGTCTTCTGGAACGCGGCATCGCCGAGGTCGAGCGTGGGCAAGCGCCGTCGCTGCCACGCGCCTCGGCCCACGACAAGGTACGGACCTATTGCCATTCGCTCGTCATGCGTTTGCCGCAGGGCTGCGATTGGGGCGTGGGCAATATGAAATCCCTCGGCGAGTTCGGCCGGCGGGCGGCGGAAATCGTCATCGAAACCGGCGATCTACCCGAGCGCGAGCGCGAAGCGCGGACGCAGCAACAGATTGCGGCGCTGCTCTATCCTGAACACGCGCTTTAGCCGCACTTCAGCGCGAGCGCGTTGACCGCCATCGCACCGCGTCTTAACGTCGTTGCATACCCGGCCGTTACAAGAACACCAAGGGAGACGCGACGCCGATGGCTCAGCCCGCAAAGCTCGATCAACCGCCCAAATATTGGGACCGCCTCTTCGCGCCGAGCTCGTGCCTTGCGATGATCACGACGGTCGACACGCAAGGCCGTGCCAACGCCGCCTCCTATGGCACTTGCACGCGCGTTCATCACGAGCCGGTATTCATCGCCTTCACCGCCAATGTCGACGCCGACAATGCGCGCAACGTGCTGGCGACAGGCGAGTTCGTCGTCAATCTGCCGCGCTTCGAGCGCAAGAGCCTCGAGCAGGTGCGCGTCGTCGGATTGCCCTTCGCGCCCGGCGTGAGCGAGATCGAGAAGGCGGGCTTGACCGCCCTGCCCTCGACCAAGGTGAAGCCGCCACGGATCGGCGAATGTCCGCGCCATTTCGAATGCACTGTCGAATGGACCAAGGAATGGTCGAAGCGCTTGATGGTGGTGGGCCGCGTCGTCGCCGCCTCGGTCGATGCGGATTGCGTCGACGGCGAAGGCCATGTGATCTGGGAGAAGGTCAAGTCGGCGCATTATTGCGGCGCGCCTTATGGCGGCCAGTTCGTCGCGGCTTATGAGAAGATGGCGGCCGACATCCCTTATGAGGGGCCGGAGGTCGAGGCTTTTCTCGCGCGCGAGCGCGCCATGTTCAAAGAGCATTGACCGCGAGCACGGGCGAGCCCTGGCGCCGCCCTCGGGAGGAGACGGATGAAGCACAGCATCGATCGCATTCTTACCACCCATGCCGGCAGCCTGCCGCGGCCGGATGATTGGCTGGCGATGATGATCGCGCAGGAGAAGGGCGGAAAGACCGACGCCGCGGCTCATACCGCGCGCAACCGCCAGGCGGTCGCGGACATCGTCGACAAGCAGATCGCGCTCGGCATCGACGTGGTCGATGACGGCGAGCAAGGCAAGCCGAGCTTCCTCACCTATGTCAATGACCGCCTCGGCGGCTTCGAGCCGGGCGGACCCCGCGGCAGCCCCTGGGCCGGCTCGCGCGAGGTGAAATCCTTCCCCGAATACTATGAGGCGATGGCGCGCGCCGGCGGCGGTCCGGGCGCGACGATGAAGATGATCTGCACCGCGCCGATCACCTACAAGGGCGAGGCCGCGCTCAAGACCGACATCGAGAATTTCAAGGCCGCGCTCAAGGGCAAGAGCGTCGAGGACGCGTTTATTCCGGCGATCTCGCCGGCCAATATCGAGGAATGGCAGCAGAACGCGTATTACAAGACACCGGAGGAATATCTCTACGCCATCGCCGACGCGATGCATGTCGAATACAAGGCGATCGTCGACGCAGGATTCCTGCTCCAGATCGACGATCCGCGCTTTGCCACCTATTACGCGATGAGCGAGGTCAGCATCGAGGAATGCCGCAAATGGGCGCAGATCCGCGTCGAGGCGCTGAACCACGCGCTGAAGGGCATCCCCGAGGACCGTATCCGCTTCCACACCTGCTACAGCATCAATATGGGACCGCGCGTCCACGACATGGAGCTGAAGCACATCATCGACATCATGCTGAAGATCAATGCCGGCGCCTATTCCTTCGAGACCGCCAATCCGCGCCACGAGCATGAATGGCGGCTCTGGGAAACGACGCCACTCGCCGACGGCAAGATCATCATCCCGGGCGTGATCTCGCACACGACGATGCTGGTCGAGCATCCCGAGCTGATCGCCGAATGGCTGGTTCGCTTCGCCAAGGTGGTGGGGCGGGAGAACGTCATTGCCGGCTCCGATTGCGGCTTCGCCACTTTTGCGACGTCGCACGAGATTCACCCTTCGATCGTATGGGCGAAGCTCGACGCCCTGGCCGAGGGCGCGCGATTGGCGACAAAGCAGCTCTGGGGCCGCGCCTAGAATCGTTCTCGTCGTGGCAACGCGACTCGTGCGAGCGCGTTTTATCCACAAGCATGTGGTCAAACCGAGTCAAGCGCGAAGGTCGGTTGACATCGGCACGCTCCTTCTTCATCTCTCGTAACGTCGACCGCGACGATAAAGAGCGCGGCTGGTGCAAAAGAGGAGCTGCCAGAATGGCGGGGGATAGTCGGGGGCTGGCGGCGTGGTAACGCAATCACGGCGTTCCGCGCTGGCGTTGATGGTATTGGGTTTCTTCGTGTTGTCGGCCTTGGCGTTCGACCCGAGCGCCGGGGCAAAGCTGCCGCCGGCCGCGCCACCGAAGCGGCCCGCGCCCAGCGTGGCCAAGGCGCCCGACCTTTCACCTGTTCCCGCGCCGAAGCCGATGCAGGTCATCCGCGCGCAGCGAGGCGATACGCTGATGGCCATGCTGCAAGAGGCGGGGGTCGACACGGCGCCGGCCCAGGCGGCGATCGATGCGTTGAAGACGAATTGGGATCCGCGCGGGCTGCAAGTCGGCCAGGAGATTGCGGTCCGGCTCGACAAGGACGGGCTCAAGGAGCTTCGCCTCTCGCCCGACCTTCACAGCAATCTCATCCTGAAGCGCGGCGAGGATGGCGGCTTCGGCGCAGCCTCGGTGCCGCGCAAGCTCGCCCATGTGCCGGTCCGCGTCGCGGGCACCGTGTCATCGAGCCTCTCCGAGGCGGCAAGCGACGCCGGCATGCCGGCCAATGTGCTCGCCGAATTGATCCAAGCCTTCAGCTACGATGTCGACTTCCAACGCGAGATCCAGCCCGGCGACCGATTCGTCGTGCTCTATGATCGGCTGGCCGATCCCGCCTCCGACCGCACCGTAGGGACGGGCGACATCGTCTACGCCTCGATGGAGCTGAGCGGCCGCCGCTTGCGCCTCTATCGCTATACGCCGCCGGGCGGCGATCCCGATTTCTACACCCCCGACGGCGCCAGCGTGCGGAAAGCGCTGCTGCGTACGCCGGTCGACGGCGCGCGGATCAGCTCGACCTTCGGTATGCGGCATCATCCCATTCTCGGCTACACGCGGATGCACCAGGGCGTCGATTTCGCTGTGCCCACGGGAACGCCGATCATGGCCGCGGGCAGCGGTGTCGTCACCATGGCGGGGCGCGAGGGCGGCTATGGCAACATCGTCGTCTTGCGCAATGCCGGCCCCTATTCGACGGCTTACGCGCATATGAGCCGCTTCGCTAAAGGGATCCGGCGCGGCGTTCATGTCCATCAAGGCGAGGTGATCGGCTATGTCGGCGCCACCGGCCTCGCCACCGGCCCGCATCTCCATTACGAGGTGCGGATCGACAATCACCCGGTCAACCCGCTAAGCGTCCATCTGCCCGCCGCGCACAGGCTGAAAGGGCAACAATTGGTCGCCTTCCGCGCCGAAGAGGCGATGGTGGCCGAGCGCCTCGCCGCCTTGCGCGACAGCAACACCGTAGCCTCGCGGTGAGCCGGCTGTAGCCTTATTGACCGGCGCGCCGCGCCGGCTTCATCGCCGCATGCATTACTTGCGCGCCATGTCGGCGCCGCCGATGAAGAAGCGGTTCCAGGTCGGCGTGATCATGATCTCGTTGATGCAGACGCGCGGCGGCATCTCGGCGACGAAGCGGATCGTCTTGCCGAGATCCTCGGCCTGAAGCATGCGGTCGATTTCCTCCTGCGTCGGCGGCACCGGACGGTGGCGCAGGATCGGGGTCGCGACCTCGCCTGGAAAGATGCAGCAGGCGCGGATGCCGTTGACGCATTCCTCGTCGTTCAAGGACAAGGACAGCGCCGCGAGCGCGGTCTTCGACGCGTTATAAGCCGGGCCCGTCAGATATTCTTCGAACCGGCCCGCCCAGGACGAGACGTTGATGACGAGGCCCGACTTCTTCGCGCGCATCGCCGGCAGCACCGCATGAATGCAATAGAGCGCCCCGTTCAAATTGATGCCGACGATATGATCGAAGGTGTCGGGGGTGAGCTGCTTCCACAGCCGGGTCGAGAGGTTGAGCCCCGCGCTGTTGACAAGAATGTCAACGCCGCCATGCCGCGCCAGGATCTCGGCGCCGGCGCGCGCGACCGCCGCCTTATCGGCGACATCGAGCGCGATCGCCTCGGCTTTGCCGCCGGCTTTGGTGATAAGCGCGACGGTCTCGTCCAGGCCTTCCGGGTTGCGCCCGCTGACGATCACGCGCGCGCCGGCTTCGGCGAGCGCCTGCGCCCCGGCGCGGCCGATGCCGCTGCCGGCGCCCGTCAGCCACGCGATCTTGCCTTGAAGCACGGCCGCCCTCCCTCGCTCGACACCGCCTCATGATGGCGGCGGCGGCGCTGAGTGGCAACCGGGCCGGTCTCAGTACTGGCTTAAGTCTCAGTACTGCTTGAACGGCAGGAACTTGCCGCTCAACGTGATGCGCACCCGGTCGCCCTTCGGATCGGGCTGACGCTCGACCGCGAGATCGAAATCGATCGCGCTCATGATGCCGTCGCCGAACTCTTCCTGGATCAGCGCTTTCAAGGTCGTGCCGTAGACCTGGGTCAGCTCGTAGAAGCGATAGATCAGGGGATCGCTGGGCGGCATCGCCGGCAGCGAGCCGCGATAGGGAATTTCCTGGAGCAGCGCGACCTCGTCATCGTCGAGGCTCAGCGCCTCGCCCGCCGCCTCGGCCTCGGCGCGCGAGAGCTTCATCTGCCCCAAGAGCGCGGCGGTGTAATAGACCGGCGAGAGCGGCCCCAGCTTGGCGGCCAGCGCGCGCCAGGTCAGCTTCTTCTTGCGCATCAGCACGACAATCTTTTCGGTGAGCTCGGCACGGGTCATGACAGGCTCCTCGGTTGTTGCCTGTCACAACTCCAGCAACCATCGTGCCAGTGCGCCGCCCGCGCATTCGCGCGGACGCGCCGCGCGATTCTGCCTCTGCGGCGATCTTGATTGTGCGTCGATGCTCAAGAAGCGGGCAGCACCCCGCCGCCGCGCGGCGACGGCGAGGCGTGCGCTTTACTCCGCGGCCTTCGCGACCTCGGGTATGAGCTTGAGCGTGTCGTTGCCGCCGGTTGTGACATTGACGGTCTCACCGTCGGCGATGCGGCCGGCCAGGACCATCTCCGCCAAGGGATTTTGCAGCTGGCGCTGGATCACGCGCTTCAAGGGGCGCGCGCCATAGACCGGATCGTAGCCGGCTTCGGCGAGCCATTCCTTGGCCTTGTCATCGAGCACCAAGGTGATCTTGCGATCGGCCAGCAGCTTTTGCAGGCGCTGCAGCTGGATCGCGACGATCCCCTTCATGTCGGCGCGCGAGAGGCGGCGGAAGATCAGGATGTCGTCGAGCCGGTTCAAGAATTCCGGCCGGAAGGCCTGACGCACCACGGCCAGGACCTGAACCCGCGCCTTGCCGACCTGGGCGTTCTCGGGAAGCGCCGCCAGGATATCGCTGCCGAGATTGGAGGTGAGGATGATCAAGGCATTGCGAAAATCGACCGTGCGCCCTTGGCCGTCTGTGAGCCGGCCATCGTCGAGCACTTGCAGCAGCACGTTGAAGACATCGGGATGCGCCTTCTCGACCTCGTCGAAGAGGATCACCTGGTAGGGCCGGCGCCGCACCGCCTCGGTCAGGCTGCCGCCTTCCTCATAGCCGACATAGCCCGGCGGCGCGCCGATGAGGCGGGCGACCGAGTGCTTCTCCATGTATTCCGACATGTCGATGCGCTGCATCGCCGCTTCGTCGTCGAAGAGGAACTCGGCGAGCGCGCGGGCGAGCTCGGTCTTGCCGACGCCCGTGGGCCCGAGGAAGAGAAACGAGCCGATCGGCCGGTTGGGATCCTGAAGCCCGGCGCGCGCACGGCGGATGGCGTTCGCGACGGCCACCACCGCCTCGTCCTGACCGACGACCCGGTGCTTCACATTGTCTTCCATGTGCAAGAGCTTCTCGCGCTCGCCCTCGAGCATTTTGTCGACCGGAATGCCGGTCCAGCGCGAGACCACGGCGGCGATGTGCTGATCCGTCACCGCCTCTTCGATCATGCGGTGGCTCTCGGCCTCTTCGGCGAGCTTCAGCTTGCGCTCGAGATCGGGAATGACCGCATAGGTCAGCTCGCCGGCCCGCGTGAAATCGCCCTTGCGCTGCGCCTGCTCGAGGTCGATCCGCGCCTGGTCGATCTGCTCCTTGAGCTTTTGCGCCGAGGCCATCTTCTCCTTCTCGGCGCGCCATTGCGCGGTGAGCTCGGCCGATTGCTTTTCGAGATCGCCCAATTCCTCGACGAGGCGCTCGAGCCGCTCTTGCGAGCCGGGATCATGCTCTTTCTTCAGCGCCTCGCGCTCGATCTTCAATTGCACGATGCGGCGGTCGAGCTCGTCGATCTCCTCGGGCTTCGATTCCGCTTCCATGCGCAGACGCGAGGCGGCCTCGTCCATCAAATCGATCGC
>JBJKPV010000025.1:0-3885 GCA_046706015.1 Allostellaceae bacterium
GCGGTGGCTCCGCTCGGGCGGGGTTGCAAGACTGCCCGAAAGGACGAGCGCGATGCGTCGGCCGAGCGTGGTGCCGCTATGCGCCATGACGTCGAGCGCGCAGAGCAGAATCGCGGCGCCGCTCACCAGCATCGGGAACTGGCGGCCGCTGATAGTGGGGATGTACTGCGACCACAAGAACAGTGCGACAAAGAGCGCGAGGGTGACGAGTGCGACCAAGAGGTTGCGGCGTTCCGCGGTCATGACGCGGCGCCCGGCGATGTCGCGCTGCCGCCGCGGCGCTGGCCAAGGGCAAGGCGCAGCGCCGGCACCGAGAGCGAGAGCAAGGTGAGAAGGAGGAGGACGGCGGAGAGCGGACGCGTCACATAGACGCTCCAGCTTCCATTGGTGATCTGCATGGTCTGATAGAAGCTACGCTCGGCCAGATCGCCGAGCACGAGCGCGATCACCATGGTGACGCGCGGATAGTCGAAGCGGATCATGAGATAGCCCAAGACGCCGGCGGCGGAGGCGACCACCACGTCGCCGAGCTTGTTGTTGAGCGCATAGGCGCCCACCAGCGATACCGAGATGACCGCGGGCACGAGGATGTGCACGTCGACCAACGTGATGAGCGAGAGCCAGCGCGTCACCGCGAGGCCGAGGACGGTCGCGAGGATGCAGGAGAGCGTCAGCGCGACGATGAGGCTGAAGACGACGCCCTCGTGCTGGATCAGCAAGAGCGGGCCGGGATCGAGCCCGTGCAGGACGAGAAGGCCGAGGAACACGGCCATCTCCGCGCTGCCGGGAATGCCGAAAGCGAGGGTGGGCACGAGCGCGCCGCCATCCTTGGCGTTGATCGCGGCTTCCGGGCCGATGACGCCCTGAATCTCGCCTTTGCCGAAGGTATCCGGGTGCTTGGAGACCTGCCGTGTCACGGAATAGGCGAGGAAGGAGGCGACCGTCCCGCCGACGCCGGGGATGATGCCGATGAAGACGCCGATCGCCGAGCCGCGCAGCACCGTTGTCCAGTTGCGGAAGACGGCGACGATCCCCTCGCGCACGCCGACGATGCGCCGGCCGAATTCCTCGGTGCGCACGACGGTGCCGCCCTCGACCGCGAGCTTGATCATCTCGGCGATGGCGAAGAGCCCGATCAAGGTCGGGACCAGCGGGATGCCGTCCCACAGATATTCGATGCCGAGCATGAAGCGGTTGCCGCCGCTCACCGGGTCATAGCCGACGAAGGCCATCATCAGCCCCGCCGCCGCGGCGATCAGCCCGCGCAAAAACATCCCGCCGGTCGAGGCGGCGATCGAGGAGAGGCCGAGCAGCGCCATCATGAAGAATTCGGGCGGCCCGAAGGCAAGGACGAGCTCGCGCGCGAAGGGCACGAGCAAGACCAAGATGACCACGCCGCACAAGCCGCCGAGCGAGGAGGAGACGCCTGCGGCGCCGATCGCCATGCCGCTCTTGCCCTGCTGCGCCAGTGGGTAGCCATCGAAGCAGGTCGCCGCGCTCATCGGCGTTCCCGGCGTATTGAGGAGGATGGCGGTGATGCTGCCGCCGAAGGCGACGGCGCCCATGATGCCGCCGGCCAAAGCCATCGCGTCATGCGCCGGCATGCCATAGGTCAGCGGAATGAAGAGCGCGATCGCCGTGGTGCCGCCAAGCCCGGGGATGGCGCCAAAGACGAGCCCGACCACCACGCCGAGCCCGAGCATCAGCGCGCCATGCAGGGTGAGGATCAGGGCGAGGCCCTGCGCGAGACCGTGGAACACCGCTTTTATCCGCGAGGGGCGCGACGCATCGTCGAACGCCGCGCTGCCGCTTTCCCTATTTCTGCTTCAAATCGTCCTTGAAGCGCAGATAGAGCGCGAGCTGTTTCTTCACCGCCGCGGCCGCCTCGGGCCCGTCGAGCGGTGCGAGCGGCCGATGCGCGCTTTTTGCCACGGCCTCGAGCGCGGGATCCGCCATCGCCGCGATGAACGCGTCCGAGAGCGCCTTCGCGATCGGCGCCGGCACGCCCGGCGGGGCTGCGATCAGGCGATGGATGAAAAGCCCGTCGAGGTCGTTGAGCCCGAGGCTCTTGGCGCTCGGTACGCCCTTATAGGGCGTCGGGTCTTCGGTGGTGATCAACGCGCGCACGTCGTTCGATTCAAGGTATTTGCGGGTCGAGAGCGAGGGCAGGATCGCGGCCGGCGTGTCGCCGCGCATCACCGCCAGGGTCATCTCCTTCGTGCCCTTGTAGCCGGTGACGAATTGGCCCTTGATGTCGAGCACGCCGAGAAACACGCGCGCCATCACATCGGCCGTCGAGCCCGAGCCGGTCGAGGGAAACTTCACGGTGTGCGTCTTCGCATAGGTTTTGAAGTCGGCGAAGGATTTTATCGGCGACTTGCCGGCGACGGTGAGAAGATAGGAATCGAAGCTCAGCCGCGCGATCCAGGTCATCTTCTCGAGATCGTATTGGACGTGCTCACCGAGGAGCGGCGGGATCATCGCGCCGGGCACGTTGACGATGACGATGGTGTAGCCGTCGGGCTTGGCGCGATAGACTTGGCTCAGCCCGTAGCGCCCGCCCGCGCCCGGCTCGTTCTTCGGTACGACATTGACCTTGTTCGGCAGGTGCTTGGCGACATAGGGCGCGACGAGGCGCGCATAGGTGTCGAAGCCGCCGCCAGTGGAGAACGGAATGACGAGCGTGATGTCCTTCTCCGGCCAGGCCGCGGAAGCGGGCGCGATGGTGATCGCGGCGAGGATCGCGGCGATGGCGATGGCAAGCAGATTTCTTCCAAGCATTTCGCACCCCCCTGTTCTCTTTCGCGCAGCCGGCGCGGTGCGCAAGCCTTTACGTTGCGGCTACCATATCCTTGGCTCGGGCGCTTGCCAAATGCTTCGACGGCCGGCGCCGCCCGCCGGGCTACAACCCCAGCCGCGGCATCTCGATCGCCGGGCAGCGATCCATCACCACGTCGATGCCATGAGACTCGGCCTTGGCGGCTGCCTCGTCGTTGCGCACGCCCAGCTGCATCCACACGATCTTCGTGCCCTTGGCGATCGCTTCGTCGACGACGGGGCCGACCAACTCGGAGCGGCGGAAGATGTCGACCATGTCGATCGCTTCGGCAATCTCGCCGAGGCTCGCCACCACCTTTTCGCCATTGATCGTCTGGCCCGCGGCTTGCGGGTTGACGGGAATGACGCGAAAGCCGCGCTGCTGCAGGAAGCGCATCACGCCATGACTCGGTCGGTCGGGTCGCGGGCTCGCGCCGACCATGGCGATCGTCTTCGCGCGCGCGAAGATGCCACGTAGATAATCGTCGCTGTAGCGATCGTGGTTCATCGCCCCTCCCAGACCGGCGGACGTTTTTCGAGAAACGCGTCGACGCCTTCCGCCGCGTCGCGCGCGAGCATGTTCTTCGTCATCACCTCGCTCGCATAGGCATAGGCCGCGTCGAGGTCGAGCTCGGCCTGGCGATAGAAGGCCTCCTTGCCGATGGCGAGCGTCAGCGGCGATTTGGCCGCGATCTCGCGGGCGAGCGTCGCCACCGCGTCGTCGAGCCGCGCTGCCGGGACGATGCGGTTGACGAGACCCCATTGGCGCGCCTGCTCGGCGCCGATCAACCCGCCGGTCAGCAACATCTCCATCGCCGGCTTGCGCCCGACGGCGCGCGAGAGCGCGACCATCGGCGTCGAGCAGAAGAGGCCGATATTGACCCCGGGCGTGGCAAAGCGTGCATCCTCCGCGGCGACCGCGAGATCGCAGGAGGCAACCAGCTGACAGCCCGCGGCTGTGGCGATGCCATGAACCCGCGCGATCACCGGCTTGGGCAACCGCACGATGCGCGTCATCAGCCGCGAGCACTGGCCGAACACCGCGTCGTAATGTTGGCGCCCGGGATT
>JBJKPV010000026.1:0-5087 GCA_046706015.1 Allostellaceae bacterium
TCATGTCGTGTCTCCGTTGGCCGCGTGCCTCTTGCCCAGGGCGATAGGTCCGCCAACTAGGCCCTTTCGACCGGCTCCATCGCGGGCACCGTCGGTTCCTTGTCCCATTCCGCGACCGGATCATAAGCCCAAACCCAGTCGGCATTGCCCTGAACGCTACGTTCGCCCGAGGCGATCAGCTGCTTTTGCGCGGCGCTGTCGCGCATATGCTTGAACCGCGCATTGGCGAAGGAGAGGCGCTGAACCGCATGTACGCGGGGAATGCGGATGCGGCGGAAACTGGCGAAGGCCTCGACCGGGTCGCGCTCGCCCGCGAGCCAGCGCGCAAGGATATAGGCATCCTCGAAGGCCTGGCAGGCGCCTTGGCCGGCATTGGGCAGCATCGCATGCGCCGCATCGCCGATGAGCTGAATGCGGCCGCGGCCCCAATTCGCGGTGAGCGGGCGCGTGAACAGGCCCCATTTCGAGCATTCGGTCACGATGCTCAAGAGCTTTTCAAGGCGCGGCTCGGGATTGGGGAAGCTCAAGCGCATCTCGGCGGGATCGCCCGCGATCGACCATCCCTCCTCGACCCATTTATCCGTGTCTTCCTGGGTGACGATGTTCACGAGCGCCGTGCCGCGAATGTAGTAGGCGAGGAGGTGGCAGCCCGGCCCGACCCATTGGATATGTCCGGTCGGCTCCAGAATTTCGGGCGGAACGTCGCTGCCTTTGAGGAGCGCGCGCCACACCATTTGGCCGGTGTAGCTGGGATTGTCGTCGCCGTAGAGGGCGCGACGGATCACCGAGCGTATGCCGTCGGCGCCGATCACGATATCGGCGTCAACGGTGACGCCATTGGCGAAAGTGAGTGCGACGCTCGCGCTGTTCTCCTCGAGGCGCGCGAGGCGATGGCCGAGGTGGAGCGTGGCGGGATCGAGGCCGCTCGCAAGCACGTCGAGCACGTCGGCGCGGTGGAAGGTGTAATAGGGCGCCGAATAGCGCGCCGAAGTCTTTCGCCGGTCGCGGAATTCGAGGAACTCGCCGGTTTGCATGTTGCGCGTATAGATACCCGGCGAGGAATTGGCGACGGCGGCGATTTTATCGCCGACGCCGATCGCGATCAGCGCCTTGTTGGCGTTGGGGCTGGTGTTCACCGCGGCCCCGATCTCGCCCAGGGAAGCGGCCGCCTCGAAGATCTGCGCCTCGATCCCGAACTTAGCCAGCGCGTTCGCCGCCGCCAGCCCGGCAAGGCCGCCCCCGACGATCGCAATGGAATGGCGCGCCGTCATCGCTCGCCTCTCTAATCGACCGGATAAGTGTCGTTCGGCAGCGGTGGCAGGCCCAGCGCGTCGCGGCCAGCGATTTGCACCGCGGGCGCTGCCCATTGCGCGTGATGGCCGATCGCATGGAGATCGCGCCAATGGCGCTGAATCGCATGATCACCCAAAAGACCATGCGCGCCACTTAGATCGAACAAGCGGTCGACCGCGCGCTGCAGCAGCTTTTGCAGCATCATCATATCGCGCCGCTGGCGAACCGCGTCGGCGCGGCTGATCTTGCCACCCGCGAAGACCGTGGCGGTCAATTTCTCGGTGATGAGATAGGCGAGGTCGATTTCGGCTTTCGATTCCCCGATCGCGATCTGAACGTCGGCGCGGTCGACGGGCTTCGCCCCGAGCGGCCGGGCGCCGCGATTGGCGGTGAGCTCGACGAAGGATTCGTAGGCGCCGCGCGCGATGCCGTGCATCGGCGTCATCACCGCGAAGCCGGAATTCAACACGAGCGGCGAGCGGTAGAGCACGCCTTCATGGACGCTGTGGCCCGGCGCGCGGCCGATCAGCGCCTGGTCGTGATCGTAGACGAAGCCTTCCGGCACGAAGGTCGGCTCGACGATGACATCGTTGCTGCCCGATCCTTTGAGGCCAATGGCGTTCCAGACGCGCTCGATCCGGAACTGGTCGGGCCGCAGCAGGAAATTCAGCCGCCTTTTTACCGCGCCGTCTTCCGCGCGCGTCACGCCGCCGACGATCGCCCATTGGCAATAATCGCCCGCCGAAGCGAAATGCCACCTTCCGCCGATCTCGTAGCCCCCCGGAACCTCCTTGACCTTTCCCGTCTGGTTGAACGAGGTCAGGATGGTGGGATCCTGTTGACGCTCATAGACGAAGCGCTGCGCCTCTTCAGGGAAAAGGCTCAGGAAGAATTGGTGCTGGAGGAAGAAGGTCATGCACCAGCCGGTCGAGCCGCAGAAGCGGGCGACTTCGGAGACACAGTCGATCTGCGTCATCCAATCGCCCTCATAGCCGCCGAACATCTTGGGGCGCATCAGCGGCATGAGGCCGGAATCGAGGATCGCCTTGATGTTTTCCTCGGGCATGCGGCGCAGCTCTTCAGCGGCGAGCGCGTTGCGCTTGGCCACCGGCACGATCGTCTGCGCCCGCTCGATCGCTTCCTCGTAGCGGATCGTCATGCCCTTATAATTCGAGAAAAACCGTGGGCCAGTCACGAACATGGAAACCTCATCGTTTCAACACCGCGACCCCGCGCCCCCCGACCGCGTCCTCGTCTTCTGCGAGGTGGGCGTGGCGAGTGGGCATGGCGGCAAATCCGGCCGCGCGTGTTTCTTCCTCCCATCGAACGAGCAGAATTTTATCCCAGTGGTCGTCCGCGGCAACTATTATGCGCTCGCGGAAGCCGCTTGGCTCGACCGGAAATCACGATTTCTCCATGTGGAAGACGCATGGCTCCCCGCGGACGCGCAAAGCGTTGCACCGCCGCCCGACTTCCTCTAGGAGTTTTCGTGACGTGATCGACCGCGCGAAGACGCGGCAAGCTAATCGAAGGGGAGGGACGATGGGCAAGTCTCAATGGTGCCGCATGCTCGGCGTTGCTGTTTTCGCTGCAATCGCCACGACGGCGGTTTCGCTTCCTGCCTCGGCCGCGACGACGCTTATCGTCGGTAAGGCCGCCGCCAACGCCGACGCCATCATTTCCGTCAATGTCGGCGACCGGCTCGGCATTTTCAAAAAACACGGGCTCGACCTCAAGATCCTGAACTTCGCCGGTGGCGGCAAGATGGTCCAGGCTATGACCGCCGGTGCCATCGATATCGGCGACGGCGCCGGGACGCAGATGGCGTTCGTGGCCAGGGGCGTGCCTATGAAGGCGGTGTGCGAAAACACCTCATCACTGCCTTATTTCAGCATCGGCGTGCCGTGGAATTCGCCGATCAAGTCGGTGGCGGAGCTGAAGGGCAAGAAGATCGGCATCTCAAGCGTCGGCTCGCTTACCGATTGGCTGGCGCAAGAGCTCGAGCGCAAGGAGGGCTGGGGCCCCAACGGCGTCACGCGCGTGGCGGTCGGTAGCGGCGCGGCGTCGCCGGTCGCGGCCTTCCGCGATCACCTGATCGACGCCTATATCGGCGGCACCACGACTTTCCTGAAAATGGCCGAGGGCAAGGTCGGGCATGTTCTGGTCCCGGTTTCGAGCTTCGTCGGTAACGTGGCCTCGGGCACGCTCTATGCGTCGAACCATTTGATTGAGACGAACCCAAAGGCGCTTCGCGCCTTCCTCGCGGGCTGGATCGAGACCACGGCTTTTATCCGCAGCCATAAGGCCGAAACCGTCAAGATATGGAGCGAAGTGACCGGTTTCCCGGAAAGCATCATGGATAAGGAGTACGATATCGTCCGCGGAATGTTCAATCCGAGCTGTAAATTCGATGCGGAATCGCTCTCCAATCTGAAGCGTTCCTTCGTCGAGCTGAAGCTGCTCAAGACCGAGCCGGATATGTCGAAGCTCTATACCGAGGCCTATCTTCCGAAGTAGCCGCCTGCGCCAAACCAGCGAGAGGGAGCCCGTCCATGCTCACCATGCAAAAGCCCATCCGCACGCCCGTGATCATGCGCTCGCGGCTCATGCTCGAGACTGTGTCCGAGCTCGTGGCCGCGAATGAATGGCGCGACAAGCAGGTCATGATCCTGATGCGCCCGCAAGGCGACGATCAATGGCGGACGCGCTTTTTCGCGAGCGACGCGCCGAACTCGATCGACGCGGTCGTGAACGGCGAGGCCGATATCGCGATCTGCAACCCGGGCGGGGTGCTCGGCATGGCGCTGCGCGGCAAGGGCCCCTACAAGAAGCCGCTGCCTCTGCGCTCGATCATGGTGATCCCGCAATTCGACCAGCTGGGCTTTGCCGTCACCGCGCAGACCGGGCTCAAATCGCTCGCCGATTTGAAGCGAACGCGCTACCCGCTCAAGGTGTCGCTGCGCGGGCAGCCGGATCACTCGGTCCATTTCATCTGCAACCACGTGCTGAGCGCCTATGACATGACCCTGGACGATATCGTCAGCTGGGGCGGCAAAGTCGTCTATACCGAGGGAATGCCCTACGGCCCCGACCGACTGGGCGCGGTGAAGCGGGGCGAGCTGGACGCGGTTTGGGACGAGGCGCTGCCGCTCTACGCCCCGCAGGCGATCGAAATGGGCATGCGGTTCCTAGCTGTCGACGAGCCCGAGCTCAAGGCGCTCGAGGCGGATGGGCTGATGCGCGCCGCGATCACGAACGAAGAATATCCAGGGCTGGGCGAGACGGTATGGACCGTGGATTTCAGCGGCTGGCCGGTCTTCTGCCTGGAAAGCGCGCCGGAAGAGATGATCTACAAATTCTGCGCCGGGCTCGACGCGCGCCGCGACCGGATTCCGTGGTATGGCGAAGGGCCGATGCCGCTCGATAAGCTGTGCAAGGACAGCCGCGATGGCCCGCTTTATCTTCCGCTCCATCCCGGCGCGGAACGCTTCTGGCGCGAGCGCGGCTATCTTCCCTGAATAGAGTGCCGCGACCTCGGCCTGCGAATGAGTGAGGTTGGTCGATGCGGATCATTTCCTATAGCGAGAATGGCGCGTCGCGGATTGGCGTCGTCACGGGCGCCGACCGTTTCTTGCCTGTGGCTGATATCGCGCCGAATCTGCCGACAACGTTGCGCGCGCTGATCGCGCTGCCCGACGGACTCGCGCGCTTGCGCGACGCCGTCAGCGGCAGGACGGGCACGCGCGGCCTTGCCGAGGTGAGCTTACTTCCCGTCATTCCCGATCCGCACGTCA
>JBJKPV010000027.1:0-8591 GCA_046706015.1 Allostellaceae bacterium
GTCGCGAAATAGCTGTAGGCAACGTCGATCGTGATCCCCTGCTCGCGCTCGATCGTCAGCCCGTCCATGAGAAGCGACAGGTCGATCTCGCTCTCGCCCTCGCCCTTACGGCGCGCGTGCCGCTCCAGCGCCGCGATGCGGTCGTGCGGTACCGCCTTGGCATCATAGAGCATGCGCCCGATCAGCGAGCTCTTGCCGTCATCGACGCTGCCCGCCGAGCTGAAGCGCAGGAGGCCATGATCCGCCGCAAGCGTAGAGCCTTCGCCGCCGCCAAGCGCCATCAGAAATAGCCCATGCGCTTGCGCTCTTCCATCGCGGCTTCGGAGCCTTGGTCGTCGAGCCGTGTCGCGCCGCGCTCGCTGACCGTAGCGTTGAGCGTTTCCGCCAGAATCTCTTCGACCGTCGCCGCATTCGATTCGACCGGCGAGGTACAGGAAATGTCGCCCACGGTCCGGAAGCGCACGAGACGCGTTTCGATCTTGTCGTTCTCCCTTAGCGGCACGAGATCGGAAACCGGCAGCAAGACCTCGCCACGCACCGCCACCGCGCGCGCATGAGCGTAGTAAAGCGAGGGCAGCGCCAGCCTTTCGCGGGCGATGTATTGCCAGACATCGAGCTCGGTCCAATTGCTCAGGGGGAAGACGCGCATATGCTCGCCCTTATCGAGCCGCCCGTTGTAGAGGCTCCAGAGCTCGGGGCGCTGATGGCGCGGATCCCACTGGCCGAAGGCATCGCGGAAGGAGAAGATGCGCTCCTTGGCGCGCGCTTTCTCTTCGTCACGCCGAGCGCCGCCGATGCACGCATCGAATTCGAACTCGGCGATCGCATCGAGCAGGGTCACGGTTTGGAGCGCGTTCCGGCTTTGATCGCGACTCTTGACGCGAACCCGCCCTCGATCGATCGAATCCTGGACGGTGCGCACGATCAGCCGCTCGCCGAGCGCGGCCGCGATGCGGTCGCGAAATTCGATCACCTCGGGGAAATTGTGTCCGGTGTCGACGTGCAGCAGCGGGAACGGGAATTTGCCCGGCCGGAACGCCTTCTCGGCCAGGCGGAGCAGCACCGTCGAATCCTTGCCGCCGGAGAACAACAGCACCGGATTGGCAAATTCCGCCGCGGTCTCGCGCAGGATGAAGACCGCCTCGCTCTCGAGCGTGTCGAGATGGAAGGCGGGCGCCGCGGCGGATTCGCCCGGCGACGCGATCGGGCCGGGCGCGCTATCCATGGCGGCGCTGCCCGGGATGGAGCCCGCACTCGTTGAAGTCAGGATTCTCCCACCACCAGCGTCCCGCGCGCGGGTCATCGCCCGGCGCGACCGCGCGTGTGCAGGGCGCGCAGCCGATGCTCGGATAGCCCTTGGCGTGGAGCGCATTCACCGGCACGTCGCGCACCGCGAGGTAATCGGTCACCTCCGCCTCGCTCCAATCGGCCAGCGGGTTGAATTTCTGCAAGCCGTTGACGGCATCCCATTCGCGAAAGCCGATCGTCTCGCGGCCCACCGATTGCGCACGCCGCAAGCCGGTGATCCAGGCGCGCTTTCCCGCGAGCGCGCGCTTCAGCGGTGCGACCTTGCGCAGATGGCAGCATTGCTGGCGCAGGGCGACGCTGTCGTAGAAACCGTTGGGCCCGTGCTTGGCGACGTAGGCCTCGATATTGGCGCTTTCCGGCGTGAAGACCGCGATGCCGACCCGGTAGCGCGCGCGAACGAGCTGAAGGAGATCATGCGTCTCTTGCGGCAGGCGGCCGGTATCGAGGGTGAAGACCCCGATCGGCAGCGCCGCGCGAGTAATAAGATCGAGCAGCACCATGTCCTCGCGGCCGAGGCTCGAAGCGAGGCTCGCAGGCGCGAAACTCTCGGCGGCCTCGCGCAATAGCGCCAAGGCATGATCGACCTTCTGCTGCATGAGCGCCGTTCGCGGGAAACTAGATGCCGTGTGTCGCCTTATACGCGGACATAATACCAATTGTCAAAGTAAATTACTAATATAATACATTACAAAAATGTTGATTATCGCTGACGGCCTGCCTTTAAGATGTCCAGTGCGAGAAAGCGATGCCCGTTTCAAGCCACATCACCATCGAGAAGGTCGACCACATCGGCATCCGGGTGCGCGATATGGGTCGCGCCCTCGCCTTTTACCGCGTTCTCGGCTTTGAGCTGCGGCATAAGGTCGATTTCGACGACGTGGCGATCATCGCCAACGACCATGATGTCGAGATCAATCTCATCATCAACGCCAAGCACGACGAGCCGAATATCTTGATGGACGTACCGGAAAAGCATGCGGGCTACACTCATGTCGCGCTGCGCGTCGCCTCGATTGCCACGACGATCGAGGCGCTGAAAGCCAACGGGATCGCGATTACCCAGGGCCCGGTCTCCTTCGGCGCCGATGGCGGGGTCTCGGTCTTCGTGCGCGATCCCGATCGCAACGTGATCGAGCTGCGGGGCGCCGATGAAGGGCTTCCCGGCGTCACGCGCTACGTGCCGTAAAGATCGTCGCAAGAGGGGATACATGCATCTGACCGCGCAAGGCCGGCTTTGCGCCGCAGGGATTCTCGCGCTTCTTTTCTTGGCCCTCGCGTCAGCGGCGAACGCACAGGAGAGCGATGCCGCCGTCGCACGCCAATTGCGCGACGCCGGGCTCAAGGATCGATGGGGCTATCAATTCGTTGAAACCTTGACGACGATCATCGGCCAGCGCTTGGCTGGGACGCCGGCCGAGGCGCGCGCCGCGCTCTGGGCCGAGAAGACGCTGAAAGCCGCCGGCTTCGACGAAGTCCATCGCGAGAGCTTTCCGATGGCGGCTTGGCTGCGCGGCCGCGAGGAAGCGTCGATCGTCTCGCCGGCGCCGCAACACCTCGTCGTAACGGCGCTGGGCGGATCGGTCGCGACCCCGCCTCAAGGCATCACCGCCGAGATCGCGCTGTTCCGCCTCTACAGCGATCTGCTCGCCGCGCCCCCGGGCTCGCTGAGGGGCAAGATCGCGGTGGTGACGCAACGCATGCCGCGGGTGATGGATGGCAGCTCCTACGGCGCAGCCAATCCGATCCGGCGGCGAGGCCCTTCGGAAGCGGCCAAGCGCGGCGCGATCGCCTATCTTCATCGTTCGCTCGGCACCGACAGTCACCGCCTCGCCCATACCGGCGCCACCAACTACGAGGCTGATGCGCCGCGGATTCCGGCGGCCGCGCTCGCCAATCCCGACGCCGATCAGCTCGAGCGCCTCGCCGCACGCGGCAAAGTCAGGCTTCATCTCGTTCTGACGCCGCGTACGGATGAGCATGCGCAATCGTGGACGGTCTCGGCCGAATTGAAGGGCAGCGAGCACCCCGACGAGATCGTGCTGATCGGCGCCCATCTCGATTCCTGGGATCTCGGCACCGGCGCGATCGACGACGGCGCGGGCGACGCGATCGTCGCCGGTGCGGCGCATCTGATCGCGCAGCTTAAAACGCGGCCCAAACGGACCCTGCGCGTCGTCTTGTTCGGGGCCGAGGAAATGGATGTCAGCGGCCCGGCCTACGCCAAAGCCCATCAGGCCGACGTGCCGCATATCGTGCTTGCGGCGGAATCCGATTTCGGCGCGCGGAAAATCTATACGTTCCTCGCGCCGGTGGGCGCCGCGAAGACGGAATTCGTCCAGACGCTGGCCGACACGCTGACGCCCTTGGGCATTTTCCTCGCGCGCGAGCCGGCGCTGCGTTCCGGCGACGACATCGCGCCACTCAGGAAGCGCGGCGTGCCCGTGATCGCGATGCGCCAGAACGGGCTCGACTATTTCGACATTCATCACACCGCCGACGACACCTTCGACAAGATCGATCCGGCCGAGCTCGATCAGAATATCGCGGCCTGGGCCGCGATGGCCTATCTTGCGGCGCAGTCCGATCTCGATTTCAGAAAGCTCGCCAGCAATGCCCAACACTGACAATTCGCAGAATCCGCCCTTCCGCGCCGATCACGTCGGCAGCTTGGTGCGTCCCTTGGCCGTCGTCGAGGCGCGCGAGGCCCACGAAGCAGGACGGATCGACGCGGCTCACCTGCGCGCGATCGAGGATGCGGAGATCAGCAAGGTCGTGGCGCGGCAGGCCGAGCTCGGGCTTCGCGTCGTCACCGATGGCGAGTTCCGCCGCGGCACCTATTCCGACAGCTTCGCCACCGCGGGCATCGGCGGCATCCAAGTGGAGATGACCGAGGAGGAAGGTTGGCGCCGCTCGGCCAGTCACGGCCACCGCACCGCGCGGCGCATTCCAAAGGTCGTTTCCCGCATCGAATGGCGGCGAGGCGGCAATGCCGAAGATTTCGCCGTGCTGCGCGCGGCGGCCACGCCCGCCGTCACGCCCAAGATCACGCTGCCCGGCCCCGGCTACATCCATTACCGCGCCGGGCGCGACAATATCAGCCGCGCCGCCTATCCGAGCCTCGACGAATTCTGGGCCGATCTCGTCAAAGCCTATCACCAGGAGCTCGCTGCACTCTTCGCCGCGGGCTGCCGCTACGTGCAGATCGACGAGACCTCACTTGTGAAACTCGGCGATCCGCGCGCGCGCCAGCTGCTGAAGGATCGCGGCGACGATTGGAGCGATTTGCTGCGCCTCTATGTCGACGCCCTCAACGCGGTCGCGGCCGGCGCGCCTCAGGGCATGCACATCGCGATCCATATCTGCCGCAGCCAGGATCCCTCCTGGCAGGCCGATATCGGCTATGACCCGATCGCCGACGCGATCTTCAACCGGCTCACGATCGGCACCTATCTCCTCGAATATGATAACCCCCGCGCCGGGAGCTTCGAGCCGCTGCGGCTTCTGCCCAAGGGCAAGGGGGTCGTGCTCGGCCTCGTTTCCTCGCGCGAGCCACGGCTCGAGACCGTCGCCGAGCTCACGCGCCGGGTCGAGGAAGCGAGCCACTATGCGCCGCTCGACCGGCTCGCGCTTTCCCCGCATTGTGGCTTTGCCACCAGCGTTTCGCGCAGCAGCGACGAGACCGAAGCCTTGCAGTGGCGCAAACTTGCGCTCATTGTGGAGACCGCGCGCGCCATTTGGGGGGAAAGCTGAACCGGCGCATCCCATCGAGGCTCGCGCGAAAATAAGATCGTGGAACGAACCGCCCGGCCTTCGGCCCGGGCCAAGCGGCGAGCAAGCCGCGCCATCGGAGGGAGAGCGCAATGCCCATCGCGCATGTACGCGGCGTCAACATTCTCTACAAAGTCCTCGGCAATAGCGGCCCCTGGGTCGCACTCTCGCCCGGCGGACGGCGCGACATGAGCGCGGTCGAGGGCCTCGCACAGGTGATCGCCGATCAGGGCTTTCGCGTGCTCATCCATGACCGGCGCAATTGCGGTCTTTCCGATCTCTCGATCGAGGGCGAGGATTCCGAATACGAGATCTGGGCCGACGATCTTTACGAGCTGCTGCGACAGCGCGACGCGCTGCCCGCCTATGTTGGGGGCTCGTCCTCCGGCTGCCGGCTGTCGATCCTCTTCGCGCTGAGGCATCCCGAGGCGATCAAAGGGCTCCTGCTGTGGCGCGTTACGGGCGGACGGTTCGCCTGCGAGCGGCTCGCCTACAACTACTATCAGCAATATATCGACGCCGCCGAGGCGGGCGGCATGAAGGCAGTCGCGGAGCTCGATCATTTCAAGGAGCGTTGCACTGCCAATCCCTCCAATCTTGGCTATCTCCTCCGCCTCGATCCCAAGCGCTTCATCGCCGTGATGCAGCACTGGCGCGAATATTTCGTGCGCGGCGCCGATCTGCCGATCATCGGTGCGAGCGAGACCGATCTCAATTCGATCAAGGTCCCGACCGTGGTCATTCCCGGCAACGACCGCACCCATGGCAGCGAGACCGGCAAGACCGCCGCCCGGCTCATCCCGAATGCCGAGCTTCACATGATCTGGCCCAAGGACCTCGACGTCGATTTGAGCCCGCATGAGGATTGGGATGTGAAGAACGCGGAAATGGCCGGCTATTTCGTCGCGATGATGCGCCGCGCCGAAGCCGGAGCCCGGGCGTGAGCACGGCACCGACCATGAATCGCAAACCGTCCCGCGCCCGCCTTGTCGCTTTTGCCGCGATCGCGGCGCTCCTCGTCGTCGCCTCCGCCGCGCCCGCCGTCGCCGCGGACAAGCTTCGCGTCGGCAAGGCGATCCTCAATTCCTTCACCTTTGGCCTGCTCGATGTCGGCGTGAAGAACGGCAATTTCGCCAAGGCCGGTCTCGATGTCGAGCCGGTGGTCTTCACCGGTGCGACACGGCTGCAGCAGGCGATGACCTCGAACGATATCGATCTCGGCCTCAGCACCGGCCAGGATCTGGGCTATATCGTCAAGGGCGCGCCGGTCATGACCGTGGCGGCGATCACCAACGCGCCGCGCGAAAGCGTGATGCTGGTGGGCGAGAACAGCACGATCAAGACCGCGGCCGATCTGAAGGGCAGGAAGGTGGCGGTCTCGAACATCCGCGGCTATCCCGCCTGGCTCGCGCTCAAATTGTCGGAGCACGAAGGCTGGGGCCCGCACGGGATGAACATCATCGCCACCGGTTCGCAACCCGCCTCGATGGCGCTGCTCAGAACCGGCCAGGTCGATGCCTGGATCGGCGATCTCGGCAGCTCGATCGATCTGCAGGAAGCGCATGAAGGGCGCATCCTGCTCAATATGGGCGATTACGTTCCGCCCTTCATGAACACGGCGATGTATGCGACCGACACGCTCATCAAGACGAAGCCGGATCTGGTACGCCGCTTCGTCAAGGCGTGGTTCGACAACGTCGCCTGGGCCGCCGCCCATCGCAAGGAGACCGTCGATATCCTGGTGCAGCTCCTTCATTCGAAGCCGAGCACCCTCGATCAAGTCTATGCCCAGCTCATGCCGACCCAGTCGCGCGACGGCAAGTTCGAGCCCAAGGCGATGGCGACGATGCGCAAGGCCGTGATCGAGCTCGGCATCCTGCCTAAAGAACCCGACATCACGAAGCTCTATACGACCGCATTTCTGCCCAAAAGTTAGCCGCGACCATGCATCGCGCTTCGGCAATTTTGGCGAAATTCGCCGCGCATTGTCGCGTCGCGCCCTCGCTGCGGCGCAGAAAAAATGCCATGATGCAGCATGGCTTTCCGCGAGCACAGCGAGCGCGAACGTGAGGAAGAGGACCGGCGCTTTACCGCCAGCCTCGCCGGCTTGGCGGTCGCGCTTTTCCTCATCTGGATCGGACTCGTGGTGATCGAGCAGCTCGCTGCCGAAGGCAAGCTCGAGGATTGCGCGCTACAGGGACGCGCCGATTGCATGCGCGTCGAGCTCACGCCGCAACGCTGAAGCAGCGGCGCGCTTTGCCGCAACCAGGGCGTCGAGTCTTCGCCGCCACAACCGTGTTGATGAGGGTGGCGCGAAACGAGATCATGACGCGTATGCTCGGTGCTCTTCTTATCAGCGGCAGCATCATCGTGCTGATCATCGCGCTGCTCGCGGGCATGATCGCCTTTGGTGGCGGCGATGCGCCCCCGCCGCTTTCATCGATCGGCAGCCCCTTCCGCGCGGTCGATTTCAGCGACTTGCCGGCGACCGATGCCGCGCCGGCGCGCCGCGGAACGCCGATCGCCTTCCGCGTCTATCGCCAGACATCCGCCGAACCGGGGCGCGAAGGCGTGGTCATCGCGATTCACGGCTCATCGGCGACAGGCACAAGCCTTCATCCGCTCGCCAAGGCGATAAGCGCCGCCGGATGGACGGTCTACGTTCCCGACATCCGTGGCCATGGCGCGACCGGCCGCCGCGGCGATATCGACTATGCGGGCCAACTCAATGACGATTTGGCCGATCTCGTGGCATTGGTCCGCGCGCGGCACAAGACGGCGCATCTCGTGCTGTTGGGCTTCTCGTCGGGCGGCGGGTTCGCGCTTCACGCCGCCGCGACGGCGCTCGGGCGCGAATTCGAACGCGTGATCCTGATATCGCCCATGTTGGGATACCGCGCCCCGACCGCGCGGCCTGGTGCCGATGCCTGGGCGAAGGCGTTCGTGCCGCGGATCGTGGCGTTGACCATTTTAGGTCGGCTGGGCATTCATCGCTTCGACGATCTCCCGACACTCGCCTTCGCCGTCGAGCCCGAAAATGCCAAGATACTGACAAGCACATATTCGTTTCGATTGATGATGGCCTTCGGGACGGCCGATTACGCCGCCGACTTGCGCAAGGCATCCGCTCCCGTCAGCGTGCTTGTCGGCGGCGCGGACGAGCTGTTCTTTGCCGAGCGTTACAGCGCAACCGTCAAAGCGATCCGACCTGACGCATCGGTCGCGATCGTGCCAGGTCTCGGCCATATCGCGATGACGATCGATGCGCGCGCCCTCGCCGCGATCGTGGCGACGATCCGGGAGGCGGGCTGACCGGGGGCCGCGCACGCCACGCAGCGAACTCCAACGCTGACTTACGGTTTTCTCTTCGCACGACGGCAAAGGTCTTCATTCGACCTTCGCCTGTGCTACGGCTTCTTGATGAGGCTTCGCACGACGGCAAAGGTCTTAGCTCGACCTTCGCCTGTGCTACGGCTTCTTGATGAGGCTTCGCACGACGGCAAAGGTCTTAGCTC
>JBJKPV010000028.1:0-4075 GCA_046706015.1 Allostellaceae bacterium
GGCGCGCCGCCCGAGCCGACATAGAGATCGACACCGCTATCGGCGCGCGAGGTCGCGATCACGCCGCTCACATCGCCGTCGGAGATAAGCATGATGCGCGCGCCGGCCTCACGCACTTTGGCGATCAACTCGGCATGGCGCGGGCGATCGAGGATGCAGACCACGAGATCCGCCACTTCGGCCTTCTTCGCCTTGGCGAGGTTCTTGAGGTTGGTCGCGGGCGTCTCGTCGAGATCGACGACCTCGCCGAAGCCGTGACCGATCGCGATCTTGTCCATGTAGACGTCGGGCGCGTTGAGAAAGCCTTTCGATTCCGCCATGGCGACGACGGCCAGCGCATTGGCGCCGCCCTTTGCCGTGATGGTGGTGCCCTCGAGCGGATCGAGCGCGATGTCGATCTTGGGACCGTGGCCGGTGCCGACCTTCTCGCCGATATAGAGCATCGGCGCCTCGTCGCGCTCGCCTTCGCCGATCACCACCGTGCCGTCGATCGCAAGCCCGTTGAGCGCCTTGCGCATCGCGTCGACCGCGGCTTGGTCGGCCGCCTTCTCGTCGCCTCTTCCCATCAGGCGCGATGCCGCCAGCGCGGCAGCCTCGGTCACGCGCACCGCCTCGAGCGCGAGATTGCGATCCATCTGAATGTTTTCGGTCATGGAATTCTCCCTAGAGGTTCTCGACGCGGATCATGCGCGGCGGCTCCAACACGGTATCGAGCGCTCGGATGCGGTCGAGCGCGCGCAGCATCGCCGCCTCCTCGGCGTCGTGCGTCGTCAGCACCACCGGCACGGCCTCGCCGGGCGCGCGGCCGCGCTGCAGCATCTGCTCCATCGACACGGCTTCATCGCGGAACGCCGCGGTGATATCGGCGATGACGCCCGGTCGGTCGACCACCATGAGACGGACATAGAACGCGCCGCTATGGCGCGCCATCGGCGCGCTCGGTCGGCGCAGCAACGCTGCCGCCGGCAGCGCGAATCCCGGGGCGCCGCGCCCCGTCGCGATGTCGAGCAAATCCGCGACCACCGCCGAGGCCGTCGGATCGGCACCGGCGCCGCGACCCTCGAGCATGACGCGACCGACGAAATCGCCTTCCACCATCACCGCGTTGTAGACGCCGTCGACATGGGCGAGCGGCGCCGTCAGCGGCACCATGCAGGGATGAACGCGCTGCTCGATACCGTGCTCCGTCACCCGCGCCAGCCCGAGCAGCTTGATGCGATAGCCGAGCTCGTGGGCAAACGCGATGTCGACCGACGCGATGTGGCGAATGCCCTCGACGTGTACGCCGGCGAAGTCGACCTCGTTCCCGAACGCCACAGCCGCGAGCAACGACAATTTATGGGCGGTGTCGATCCCGTCGATATCGAAGCTCGGATCGGCCTCGGCATAGCCGAGCGCCTGCGCCTCCTCGAGCACGGCGCCGAAATCGCGGCCGGTCGCCCGCATCTGCGTCAGAATGTAATTGCAGGTGCCGTTCAAGATGCCGCAGACGCGCAGAATGTGATTGGCCGCCAGGCCCTCGCGCAGCGCCTTCAAGATCGGGATGCCGCCCGCGACCGCCGCCTCGAAGCCGAGCGCCGCGGATTTCTCCTCGGCCAGCCGCGCGAGCGCGGTGCCGTGATGCGCGAGCAGCGCCTTGTTGGCGGTGACGACATGCTTGCCACGCTCAAGCGCGGCCGCCACGACGCGGCGCGCGACCCCGTCGCTGCCGCCGATGAGCTCGACCACGACATCGACCTCGGGCAGCGCCGCCATCCCGACCGCGTCGTCGTGCCATGGCACGCCCGTCAGATCGATGAGACGCTCGCGCGAGCGGTCGCGCGCCGAAACCGCGACCAGCTCGAGCTTGCGGCCGGCATGGCGTTCCAGCAGCGCCGCATTGCGCCGCAGCAGCGCCACGACGCCGGCGCCGACCGTGCCGAGCCCGGCAAGGGCGATTCTCAATGGCGGTTTCATGACGGAAGCAACGGCTCTCCGGGGCTTGCGGTTGGCGGGGCAGGTTGCGACAGATTCGCCCTCCTGGCAACCGCGAGGACCGGCTCAGCGCTCGAGATAGATCTCTGCCCGCGGCACATCGCGGCCGCCCCCGGCGGCGACCGGCGCGGCTTCGACCGCCACGTCCTTGGCGGGCACCCCCGCCTCGGTCAGCGCGATGCTCACGGCCTGAGCGCGATCGAGGGCCAGGTTGAACCCCGTGACGGCCGCATTGGCGCCCTCGCTCTCGCCGTGACCAACAATACGAATCCGGCCGCCCTGCGCCTTGTGCAACTTCACGATGTTCGCGATCGCCCCGCGCTCCTTATCGGAAAGAAGCGCCGAGCCCGGTTTGAAAGCGATGACCGCAACACGACGCGCGGCGGCGGCCGCCTCGGGTGCCGCCGGTTTGGCCGCTGCTGGCGGCTTGGCCACCTCAGGCGGCGCTGGCTCTGGCGTCGCCTCGGCCCGCTTCATCGTGCCAGCCCCTGGCGGGGTCGTCGCGCTCAGCGCCGGGGGCGGCGGCGCCGGCATCGGCGTCTCGCCTTGCGGCGCATGCTTGACGCTGGGGCTTACGAGCGGCGACTCGGCCGGAGGCGACTCGGTGCCGCGCACCGGCTTGCCGGAAGAAGGTGATGATGCGGCGGGTGCCGCCGATTTCGCCGGAGCGGGGGATGGCGATGCCGCCGCTTCCCGGTTCGCCGAGGCCGGAGGCGCGGGCGCTGCCCCGCTCTTCGCCGCCGAGGGGGGCGGGGCAGGCGGCGGCGGCACCGTCGCCGAGGCCTCGCCGGCGAGAAGCTGAATGTCGGCGTAGCGGGCATCCTTGCGATCAGCGAGCAGACTGTCGGCAAGCTTCGCGCGATCGACCGTGCTCATCGCCGTGTCCGGCGGATTGGGCACGTTTCCGAGATTCGGATAAGGCTCGTTGCTGCCCTCGTTGAGGTTCTGCTCGTTCTGACCCTTGCTGAGATTGTCGTTCTTCGACGCCCCGGTGATGCCGCGATACCAGGAAATCGGATTGACCGCATCGGGCACCCAGGAGCACGCCCCGAGCTGCACCGCAACCAACATCGCAATGACCAAGCTTGCCTTGTTCCGCACTACCGACTGCTCCATATAGAAGGCTCACGGCCGCAGGCGCTGGTATAGTAAAGAAAGCGCTGTGCTGGCGCCGGCCATCGACCGCTAGCGAGTCTGAACTATAGCAGGACCGCGGCGCAAGGACGAAAGCATGAACGACTCCGACGCCAAGGACCCGAACTTTCCTGACCCGGTCGGATGGTCGCGCAACATGGCCGAGATCGCGCAGCTCAGCGAACAGCTGGTGCGCGAGTTTCTCGCGCAGCAGCAAACCGGCGGCTTCGGCATGGCCGATCCGCTCAATATCGGCGGCGCCTTCCTCGAGATGACGCAACGGCTGATGAGCGATCCGGGCCGCTTGGTGCAGGCGCAACTATCGCTGTGGCAGGATTACCTGCGACTGTGGCAAAGCACCGCAGAGCGGTTCCTCGGCGGCGAGACCAAGCCCGTCGCCGAGCCCCAGCCCGGCGACCGCCGCTTCAAGGATGCGGCCTGGGAGGAGAACACCCTGTTCGACTACATCAAGCAGAGCTATCTCCTCACCGCGCGCTGGATGCAATCGACCGTGCGGCAGGTCGACGGGCTCGACGAGAAGACCGCGCGCAAGGTCGATTTTTACACGCGCCAATTCGTCGACGCGATGGCGCCATCGAATTTCGTGTTGACCAATCCCGAAGTGTTGCGCGCGACGATCGACACGCAAGGCGAGAATCTGGTCAATGGCTTGAAGCATGTGCTCGAGGACCTGGAGCGCGGCAAGGGCCGGCTGATGATCAAGATGACCGACCTCGAGGCGTTCAAGGTCGGCGGCAACATCGCCGTCACGCCGGGCAAAGTCGTATTCCAGAATGATCTGATTCAGCTGATCCAGTACGAGCCGACGACCGAGACGGCGCATCGCCGGCCGTTGCTCATCATCCCGCCCTGGATCAACAAGTACTACATCCTCGATCTGCGGCCGGATAATTCCTTCATCAAATGGGCGGTGGCGCAGGGCCATACCGTCTTCGTCATCTCCTGG
>JBJKPV010000029.1:0-2469 GCA_046706015.1 Allostellaceae bacterium
ACGCTCCGCGACGCAAGGCGGACGGCGCGCCGCGCCGCCCGCCTCACGGCGACTTACTGAAAGATCTCGTTGAAGTGCGATTTGATCTCGCCCTCGCGTTGCGCGAGGTCGGCAAAATCGATCGCCATCAGCTTCAGGCTGCTGAGCTTGGGACTGCCCGGCGGCGGCGGCACATCGACCCGCGCCGCGTAGATGCCCTTTTGCGGAAAGGTGTTCTGAACCGCGTCGCTAATCATGAATTGCGCGAAGACCTTGGCCGCGGCGGGATGGGGCCCACCCTTCACGATCGCGGTCGGCGAGGCGATGGCAAAGACGCCCTCGGTCGGAAACATCGAGACGATGTCCTGACCCGCCTTGCGGTCATGCGCGGCATAGGAATCGAGCTCTTCGGCCGCGATCGGACGCTCGCCCCGCTTCACCATGTCCTCGACCTGCTGATGGCCTTGGACGATCATGATGTCGTTCTTCCGGAGTTTCTCGTAAAAGCCCCAGCCCAGCGCCTTTGACAGCGTGCCGACCGCCACCAGCTGCAGCGAGGTGAAGGATGGGTCGGGCATCACTTCGAGGCCCTTATATTTCGGATCGACCAGATCGCTCCAGGTCTTGGGCCGATCGGCCGGCTTGACCTTGTCGCCGCGCACGGCGATCGCCAGGAGATTGAGCCGCTGCGCGATCCAATACCCGTCCTTGTCTTTGACCTCGGCTGGCACCTTGTCGAAATTGACCGGCTTGAAGGCGACGAAGACGCCGCGCTTGGCCAAGGTCGCAGCCGCCGCCGGATCGGAGGTCGTGACGACATCGGCCTCGCGCGTGCCAGCGTTAAGCTCCTGCATGAAGCGGCTGAGCACCGCCGAACCGCCTGAGCGGAACAACTCAACCTTGATGCCGGTGTCCTTCTCGAAAAGATTGGCGATGCTCTGCGCCGCCTCGATCGGCGTCGAGGTGTACCAGCGCACGGAACCCTCGCGCTTGGCGGCCGCCATGTCGACGGGATCGGCGGCGAGCGCCGCCGCGCAGGCCGGGCCCGCGAGTATGAGCAGCGCCAGTAGCGGCATCAGTTTTTTCACGTCGTTCCTCCCTGAACTCTTGATTGGTTGATCGATCGGTGTGGTCCGCTAATGCCCGCCGCGATAGATCGGCGCAGGCTGTGAAAAGAAGGACAAGAGGATGTGATAGACCAGCAGATAGTTCTTCTGCTGGAACGAGGCGTGGGCGATTCCCGGCATGATCGCGAATTGCTTGTCCGGATTGGGGAGACGCTCGAAGAAGGCGAGCAGATCCTTGAGGCTCGCGATGCCATCATATTCGCCGCGCATGATCATGGTCGCCGCCGTGATCTTCGCCGGGTCGACGATCGGCAGCTTCGCGCACATGTCGACATAGGTGCCGGTCGGCACGGAATCATCGAGCGCCAGAATCGCATCGGCGAAAGCCTCGACCGTCTTGTCGTCGGCGGTGCCGGGATGGTCGCGGGTGAAGATGCTGCGCACGAACGCGCGATCGATCGGCCGCCGGTTGCGGCTCTGATACTCGGGCAGCCTCTTGCGCCGATCCTCGAGCGTCGGGCTGCCCTCGCCGGTCCAGACCATGGCGTCAAGCGCCAGCCGCGCGACGCGATCGGGATGGCGTTGTGCGAAGAGTGCGGCGCGCAACGCGCCCGAGGAGATGCCATAGACGAGAAGCGGCCCGCGCCGGCGGGTTTCGAGAATGTAGGCGCTGGCCGCGGCAAGATCGTCGGCACCATTCGCGATGTCGCAATTGATGTCGCGGTTCTTGCCGGAGCGGCCATAGCCTTCCATATCGACGCACCAACAATCAAAGCCGAGGCCGGCGAAATAATCCATTACCGAGGAATGCGGCCGGCCCGGGACCTGGAGATCGAAGGTCGGCTGCGACGCCATCGACGAGCCGTGGACGAAGAGAACGGTGCCGCGCGCGCTCGCCGGCGCCACCAGCGATTTCTCCCACAGGAAAAGCTCCACGCTCCCCTTTTGGATCCAATGCTCCTGCGCGGTGATCTTGCCGGGCTGTACTTCCATGCTTCACCTCGATTGAAGAGGAGCGGCGCTGCCGCTGAAAACCCTGCATTGCGTCGCATCGATCGACAGCGACGCCTCGCTGCCGAGCAGGAAATCGGCATCCGGGCTCGCCTGCACCCGCAGCCGGATATCGCCCATGGCGACGACGTATTCGGTGAGATTGCCGAGATAATTGTGTTCGTCGATCCGCACGCGAATGCCCATCCCGTCTGACAAGGCCGGCATCAGGCGGATATTCTCGGGCCGAATCGCCAGATCGACGCGATCGCCCGGGCGCGCATCCTCGGGCAGATCGAGCGCCAGCCGCAACGGCCCGGCCTCGACCACGCCACGCCGATGGGCGGCCTCGCGAACCCGCGCCGGGACGAGATTGACGAGCCCCATGAAATCGGCGACGACGCGATTGGCCGGCTGGCGATAGACTTCGCGC
>JBJKPV010000030.1:0-9598 GCA_046706015.1 Allostellaceae bacterium
TGTGCATCGACGGCAAATGGCAGGACCACGTGCTCTTTGGCATGCTCGCTGGCGAGTGGCACAAGCGTAGCACCTGACGTGCGAAGCCAAGAGCGTAGCACCTGACGTGCGAAGCCAAGAGCGTAGCACCTGACGTGCGAAGCCAAGAGCGTAGCACCTGACATGCGAAGCCAAGAGCGTAGCACCTGACGTGCGAAGCCAAGAGCGCAGCGCCTGACGTGCGAAGCGAATTAGTACGCGCAGCGCCTGACGCGCGCGCTAGTGAGAAGCGTAGAATTTGAGCGGAGAAGTGCGGCGGCGTTCAGGCGTGGCCGGCGTCGCCCGACAGCGCCGACGGGTCGGCGCCGAGCTTCGCCATGGCGCGGCGCCATTTATCCTCGGCGCCGCCGTCGAAGATGAGATCGTCATCGGCTGCGACATGGAGCCAGCCATTGGCGCGGATCTCGGCGTCGAGCTGCCCGGGGCCCCAGCCGGAATAACCGAGCGCCAGCATCCGCCGGCGCGGGCCCTGGCCGCGGCCGATGGCGCGCAGGATGTCGAGCGTGGCGGTCAGCCCGATATGGTTGCCGACCACGAGGGTCGCTTCCTCGGTATAGTCGGACGAGTGGAGCACGAAGCCACGGCCGGCCTCGACCGGGCCGCCGAAATGGACCGCAGTGCCGGCAAAGCCCTCGCCGCTGATGCCGAGCTGGCTCAGCACGTCCTCGATCGACGGCTCTGCCACGATTTTGTTGACGACCAGCCCCATCGCGCCTTCGGGATTATGGGCGCAGATGAACACCACCGAGCGTGTGAAGCGCGGGTCTTCCATCTGCGGCATGGCGATGAGCAGCTGTCCGGTCAGCGACGTCACGGGGGCAATGCTCTCCTTCCTGCAGCGTCAGATAGGCGCGGGCTCGGCCGCTTGCAAGCGCAAGGGGCCGAGCCGGCAGGACTGGACCTTCTTGGCCTGACGATTTTGTGACCCTTGGCGGCCGCCTCGAGGCCTATATAAGGGGCACATGAAACGGTTGCGAATCAAGGAGCTGGGCGGGTTTTGGCTGGCCTGCGGGCTGGCGCTGGCGGCGCCTGCCGCGGCCCATGCCGACGCCGCCTCGGCCTGGTTTCAGACCGATCAAGGCAAGGTGCGCCTCGTCGCGGCGCAGGCGTCGGTCGGCGATTCGAGCCGTATCCTGCTGGGACTCGAGTTCGATCTCGCGCCGCATTGGAAGATCTACTGGCGCTCGCCCGGCGATGCCGGCTACCCGCCGCATCTCAATTGGGCGGGCTCCGACAATCTCGCCAGCGCGGCGATCGCCTGGCCCGCGCCCGAGCGCTTCTCCGTGCAAGGGCTCGAGACTGTGGGCTATGAGGGCCGGGTCGTGCTCCCGATCACGGCGCGGCTTTTCCACGCCCATGCGCCGCTCAAGCTGCGCGCGCAGCTCGATTATCTCACCTGCCGCGAGATCTGCGTTCCCTATAAGACCTCGCTCGCGCTCAATCTTCCAGCCGAGGGCGGCGGCACGGGCTTTGCCGCGCTGATCGGCCGTTACCAGGCGCTCGTCCCCGGCGATGCCAAGTCAAGCGGCATCGCGCTCGAAAGCGCGGTGCTCCGCCCCGGCCGTGCGCCGGTGCTGGAGTTGCGCCTCCGCAGTGCGCATCCGCTCGCGGCCCCCGATGCTTTCCTCGAATCCCCGCTTGCCGTCGCCTTCGGCGCGCCGATCGCCGAGCCCGGCGCGAGTCCCGATGAGACGCTGCTGCGCGTGCCGGTCAGCGGCGCCTGGGCCTCGCTGCCGGGTAAGCCGCTCGGCGTCACCGTGGTTGATGGCGGCGACGCCTTGAGCGGGACGATCGTGCCGGTGCGCGGACCGGACATCGTCAATCTGGCGACGCTCGTATCGATGCTCGGTCTCGCTCTCCTCGGCGGGTTGATCCTCAACCTCATGCCCTGCGTGTTGCCGGTGCTGTCGTTGAAGCTTCTTGCCGCTCTACCCAAGGATGGGCACAGCGCGGCGAGGGTGCGGCGCGGCTTTCTCGGCACGGCGGCGGGCATCGTCCTTTCTTTCCTGGTGCTGGCTTTGGCGAGCGCCGGGCTGAAGGCGGCAGGGCTCGCGGTGGGTTGGGGTGTACAGTTCCAGAGCCCTTACTTCCTCATCTTCCTGGTCGCCGTGCTGACCCTTTTCGCCTGCAATCTTTGGGGCTTCTTCGAGGTGCCGCTGCCGCAGCGCGTCGTCGATCGCGGGCTTCACGCGCATCTTGGCAGCATCGGCACCGGCGCCTTCGCGACCTTGCTCGCAGTGCCGTGTTCGGCGCCTTTTCTCGGTACCGCGCTCGGCTTTGCGCTCAGCACCGGGCCGGCCGAGATCGTCGCGATCTTCTTGGCGCTCGGTCTCGGCATGGCCGCGCCCTATCTCCTCGTCGCCGCGGTGCCGCACCTCGCCGCGTTGTTGCCGCGGCCGGGGCGTTGGATGAGCCAGCTCCGCCGCGCGCTCGGTCTTCTCCTGGCGTTGAGCGCGCTATGGCTCCTTTATGTGCTGGTCGGCGAGATCGGCGCGCGCGCGACCGTGTTCGTTGCGGCGCTGATGGCGAGCGCCGTTGCGGGCTTGGGGTTCCTGCGCCACGCGGGGCCGCGCTGGGCGACGCTCGGGGTCGCGTTTCTTGCCGCGATGCTGGTGCCGGGCGTGGCGCTGCCACCCCCTGCGGCGGTGGCGGAGGGAGGGTTGTGGCAGCAATTCCAGCCTGGCGCGATCGGCGCGCTGGTGCGCGACGGCAATGTCGTTTTCGTCGACGTCACGGCGGATTGGTGCCTCACTTGCAAGGTCAATGAGCGGCTGGTGCTGGACGCGCCGAGCGTGCGCCAGGCGCTCGGGCAACCCAAGGTGATCGCGATGCGTGCCGATTGGACGCGCCCCAATTCGACGATCGCCGCCTATCTCGACCGCTTTGGCCGCTACGGTATTCCCTTCAACGCCGTCTATGGACCGAACGCGCCGAGCGGGCTCGCCCTGCCCGAACTGTTGACGACAGGCGCGGTGACGAGTGCGCTCGCCCGCGCCGAGGGGCGCTAGACTTATGTCGATGCCGCGCAGCCGGCGGGAGCGGGGGGTGATTTTCGGCCCTCGACCCGGTATGGTGTGGCTCCGCGCTAAACGCGACCAAGAAGGAGGAGGCGATGACGATTGCAGTGGGCGACAAGATTCCGTCGGCCAAGCTCAAAACCATGACGGCCGAGGGCCCCAAGGATATTTCGACCGACGATATCTTCAACGGCAAGAAGGTGGTGCTCTTCGCCGTTCCCGGCGCCTTCACGCCGACCTGTTCAGCCAAGCACCTCCCGGGCTTCGTCGAGAAGGCTGCGCAGATCAAAGGGAAGGGCATCGACACCATCGCCTGCCTCGCGGTCAACGATGCGTTCGTGATGGGCGCCTGGGGCAAGGCGCAGAACACCGACGGCAAGGTTCTGATGCTGGCCGACGGCGCGGCTGCCTTTACCAAGCAGTTGGGGCTCGATCTCGACCTGACCGGCCCGGGCATGGGCGTCCGCTCCAAGCGCTATGCCATGGTGGTCGATAACGGGGTGGTGAAAGCCCTCAATGTAGAAGCGCCCGGCGCCTTCGAGGTCTCGAGCGCCGACGCGATCCTGCGCGCGCTCTAGCATCCTTCGTTCGCTCGCGCGACCTATTCGGAAAGGCCCCGCGCTTGCTCGACACCCTGTCGGGCAAGCGCGTCGGCGCGCTCGTTTTCCGGATGGCCGGCATGGCCCCGGACCCAGTGCCAGGCAACGCGATGGCGCTCCAGCGCCGCTTCGAGGCGCTGCCATAGATCGATGTTCTTGACCGGCTTCTTGTCAGCGGTCTTCCAGCCATTCACTTTCCAGCGGTGGATGTAGCGGGTGATACCGTCGCGCAGATACATGCTGTCGGTGTGAATCCGCACCGCGCTCGGCCGCTTTAATGCTTCGAGGGCGGCGATCGCCGCCATGAGCTCCATGCGGTTGTTGGTGGTCGGGTTGGCCGAGCCCAAGATCTCCTTCTCGTGGCCCTTGGCGACGAGAATGGCGCCCCAGCCGCCGGGTCCCGGATTGCCGCTGCAAGCGCCATCCGTGTAGATGTCGACGATTGTCTCCGCCGCCTCGGTCACGGGTCGAGCCCATAGGCACGGCACTGTGTCACGCCGCGATGGAAGCGCAGCTTCGCCAGATATTCCCGCGGGTCCTTGGGCTTGACCAGGGCGCCTTCGGGGTGATGCTGCAGGTCGTAGAGCCGCGTCAGCAGAAAGCGTAGGGCGCTGCCCCGCGCGAGCAGCGGCAGCGCGTCATACTCTGCCCGTTCGAGCGGCCGCCGCGCGCGATAATTGCCAAGCAGGAGCCGCGCCTTGGTGATGTTGAAGCTGCCATCCGGCTCGAAGCACCAGGCGTTGAGGCAAATCGCCACGTCATAGGCGAGGGCGTCGTTGCAGGCGAAATAGAAATCGATCAGGCCCGAGATCGACTCGCCGCGAAAAAAGACATTATCGGGGAAAAGGTCGGCGTGAATGACCCCTTGCGGCAAGCTGCGTGGCCAGAGCTGCTCCAAGGCCGTGAGCTCCGCACCGAGTTCGGCGGCCAGTCCCGGCTCGAACGCGTCGGCGCGCGCGCGGCAGGCCTCATAGAGCTTGCGCCAGCCGGCGAGCGAGAGGGCATTCGCCCGGCGGCCGGCGAAATCCGCCGCCGCGCCGTGGAGCTGCGCCAGCGCGCCGCCCAGCGCGCCGCAATGGAAGGGCGCGATGCGCCGCGGCCACATCCCGTCGAGAAAGCTGACGATCGCGGCGGGCCGGCCGCAAAGCTGGCGCAACGCCTTGCCGTCGCGGCCGTGAATCGGCGTCGGGCAGGCGATGCCTTTCTTCGCCAGATGGTCGAGAAGCGACAGAAAGAAGGGCAGATCGGCAACGTCGACCCGTTTCTCGTAAAGCGTCAGGATATAAGTGCCGCGCTCGGTGCGCAGGAGATAGGTCGAGTTCTCGACGCCCTCGGCGATGCCCTTGCAGGATATCGGTTCGCCGAGCGAATAGTCGGCGAGGAAGCGTTTGAGTTCGTCGTCCTGTACGTCGGTATAGACCGCCATGGCGCCGCAGCGGCCTTTCGCCCGACGCTTGTGCCCCGTGCACGCGTCGAATAAAGTGCGAGCCGCATCGAACCGGCTGCCGCTGGCGGCAAGGTAGTACAGAGGTGAGGCGCAAGGAAGAGGCGATGAACCGGGTGACGAGAGCGGCGCGTGCCGTCTGTGTTGTCGCTCTTGGCGGGCTGGGACTCGCCGCCTGCAGCAGCTACGCGACGGGCTATACCTGCCCGTCGGCCACCACCGTTCCCGATCTCCAGACGCTCGCCAATCTCGTCCCCAACAGCGAGGCGCCGAGGGTCGAGAGCGCCGGGCGCATCGCGTCGGTCCAATCGAGTTGCGACAAGGATAAGGTGGGGGTCGCGACTCGTCTGTCGATCGAGTTCGCGGCGCTGCGTACCTCGCCGCGGGTCGAGCATCTCGACTTGCCCTATTTCGTCGCCGTCGCCGACAGCAACGGCACCATTCTCGGCAAGCAGCAATTCCGGGTCGATGTTCCCTTCCCCAAGGTCGCGCCCACGGCGCGGAAGACCGAGGACATCACCGCGCATCTGCCGCTGAAGAACGCGGAGCTCGGCAATGTCTACACCGTCATCGTCGGCTTCCAATTGACCAAGAACGAACTGGCGTTCAATCGCGCCCACCTGAAGTGACGAGCGTCGCAGGCGGGGTTGCCCCGGCACGGCCACGCTGGGGGGTTTCGCTGCATCGCCTCGCTCTGGTCGTTCTTTGCTTCTTTGTCGCGAGCGCGTCCGCCTCCGCCGAGGAGGCGAAGCTTCTCAACATCTACAATTGGTCGGACTATATCGCGCACGATACGGTGCCGAATTTCGAGAAAGAAACCGGCATCAAGGTCAATTACGACGTCTATGACAGCAACGACACGCTCGAGGCGAAGCTGCTTGCCGGCCATTCGGGCTACGATCTCGTCGTGCCCTCGGCCTCGCCCTATCTCGCGCGCCAGGCCGCGTCGGGCGTCTATCGCAAGATCGACAAGGCGGCGCTGAAGAATTACGGCAATCTCGATCCGCAGATTCTGGACGCCGCCGCGAAGGCCGATCCCGGAAATCAATACGGCGTGCCCTATATGTGGGGCACGACCGGCTTCGGCTATAACCGCGCCATGGTGAAGGCCGCGCTCGGCGATCACGCGCCGACCGACAGCTCTGCGCTTATCTTCAATCCGGCCAATGCCAAGCGTCTCGCCGCCTGCGGCATCTCGCTGCTCGACAGCGCGCAGGAGCTCTTCCCCGCGGCGCTCGCCTATCTCGGCCGCAACCCGCTGAGCCGCGATCCGGCAGATCTCGACCGCGCGGCCAAGGTGATCGAGGCGATCCGTCCCTATATCCGCAAGTTCAATTCGTCGGAATACATCAACGACCTCGCCAATGGCGATCTCTGCGTCGCCTGGGGCTATTCCGGCGACGTGGTTCAGGCGCGCAATCGCGCGCGCGATGCGAAGAACGGCGTCGACATCGCTTATACCATTCCGAAAGAGGGCGCGATGATCTGGATCGACATGATGGCGATCCCGGCCGACGCGCCGCATCCCGGCAACGCGCTCAAATTCATCGACTACATCCTCCGCCCCGAGGTGGTGGCGAAGATCAGCGACACGGTCGCCTACGCCAATCCCAACAAGGCCGCGACACCTTTGGTCGCCGCGAGCATTCGCAACGATCCCAACATCTATCCGCCCGCCGCCGTCCGTGCGCGGCTGTTCTTCGACACGCCGGTCACGCCGCAATACGAACGGCTGCGGACCCGCGCCTGGACGCGGATCAAGACGGGCCAGTAGCGGACGTGACCTCGCACCTCGCCATCGAAGGGGTGGTGAAGCGGTATCCGAACGCGCCGGCCCCCGCCGTCGCCGGCGTGTCGCTCGAGCTTGAAGCGGGCGAGTTCTTCGCGCTGCTCGGACCGTCGGGCTGCGGCAAGACCAGCTTGCTGCGACTCCTCGCCGGGTTCGAGCGCCCGGATGAAGGCCGAATCCTCATCGACGGCCAGGATATGGCCGACGTGCCGCCCTATGCGCGGCCAACCAACATGATGTTTCAGTCTTACGCCCTCTTTCCGCACATGACCGTCGCCGACAACGTTGCCTTCGGGCTGCGCCAGGACGGGCTGCCGCGCGCCGAGATCGCGGCGCGGGTGGCGGCGATGCTCGATCTGGTCAAGCTCACGCCGCTGGCCGGGCGCAAGCCGCCGCTGCTCTCTGGCGGCGAGAAGCAGCGCGTGGCGCTCGCCCGCGCGCTCGTCAAGGAGCCGAAGCTGCTGCTGCTCGACGAGCCGCTGACCGCGCTCGACCGCAAGCTCCGGGAGGAAACCCGTTTCGAGCTCGTCCGCATCCAGCGCCGCGTCGGCATCACTTTCCTCATGGTCACGCATGACCAGGAGGAGGCGATGAGCATGGCGTCGCGCATCGCCGTGATGAACGAGGGCCGCATCGTGCAGATGGGCCCGCCCGACGACGTCTATGAGCATCCCGCCAACCGTTTCGTCGCCGGCTTTCTCGGCGCGGTCAATCTCTTCGCCGGCCGTGTCGTCGCGGCGGAAGCGGGGCTTCTTGTCGTCGAGAGCGAGGTGGCAGGGCGCCGGCTGAGCGTCGCACATGGCGCGCCGCTCGCGCCCGGCGCCGCGATCACGCTTGCGGTCAGGCCCGAGAAGATCGTGCTGCGCGCACGGCCCGACCCGCAGGCGGCGAATGCGTTGGCGGGACGGGTACGCGCGCTCGCCTTTCGCGGCGAAGCGTCGGATGTCGAGATCGAGCTTGCGAGCGGCAAGGTGCTGCGCGCGACCCTCGCCAATACCGCGCGGCGCGACAACGCGCCCGTCGCGGTCGGCCAGGAAATCACCCTCTCTTGGGCGCCCGAATCCGGGATCGTGCTCGAGCCATGAGCCTGGCGCCTTCCACGCCGCTGCCGCTTGCCGACCGGCTGCGCCGCGTCGGCGTGCTGAGCTTGCCCTATGGTTGGCTTGCGCTTTTTTTCCTCGCGCCTTTTGTCATCGTGCTGAAGATCAGCCTCGCCGATCAGGCGATGGCGATCCCGCCCTATACCCCGCTCTTCGCCGACGGACATATGCAGGCGAGCGGCGCCAATTATCTCTTTCTCCTGAGCGACAGCCTCTATGCGCGCGCCTATCTCAATTCGATCTGGTTCGCGGCCGGCGCGACCTTCTTATGCCTGTTGATCGGCTATCCGCTCGCCTACGGCATCGTCCGCGCGCCCACGCGCTGGCGCAGCGTCCTGCTCGTGCTTGTGATCCTGCCCTTCTGGACCAGCTTTCTCATCCGCGTCTATGCCTGGATCGGGCTGTTGAAGAGCAACGGGCTCGTCAACAATCTGCTTATCGATCTGGGTCTGCTGCATCAGCCCGTGCCGCTCATCAACAACGCCTTCGGCGTCTACGTCGGCCTCGTCTATTCCTATCTTCCCTATATGGTGCTGCCGCTCTACGCGGCGCTCGAAAAGCTCGACCCGACCTTGCTCGAAGCCGCTGCCGATCTCGGCTGTCGCCCGTCGCGGGCGTTCTGGCGCGTGACCTTGCCGCTCTCGCTGCCGGGCGTCGTCGCCGGCTGCCTCCTTGTCTTCATCCCGATGTGCGGCGAGTTCATCATCCCGGATCTCCTCGGCGGCCCCAGCACCTTGATGATCGGCAAAGTGCTGTGGGACGAGTTCTTTACGAATCGCGACTGGCCGCTCGCCGCCGCCGTCGCGGTCGTGCTGCTCGTTCTGCTGGTGCTGCCGATGGGCCTGCTGCGGCGCTATCTCGCGGGCGAGGCCGAATGACCAACCGCCTCTCGCCCTTCCTCGCGATCATGCTGGTCTTGGGCTTCGCCTTTCTCTACGGGCCCATTCTTTCGGTCATCGTCTATTCCTTCAACGCCTCGCGTCTCGTCACCGTCTGGGGCGGGTTCTCGACGCGCTGGTACGGCGCGCTCCTGGAGAACGACCAGATCAAGGACGCGGCCTTGACCAGCCTCGAGATCGCGGTGATGGCGGCGAGCGGCGCGCTCGTCCTCGGCACGCTCGCCGGCTTCGCGCTGTCGCGCTACCGGCGCTTCTGGGGCCGCGCGCTGTTCGCGGCGCTCTTGACCGGGCCGCTGGTCATGCCGGAAGTGATCATCGGGCTCTCGCTGCTCCTTCTCTTCGTCGCCCTCGAGCAGGCGACCGGCTGGCCGCGCGGACGCGGCGTGCCGACGATCGTGATCGCCCATGTGACGCTCGGCATGGCCTATGTCTCGGTGGTGGTGCAAGCGCGCCTTGCCTCTTTCGACCGCTCGCTCGAGGAGGCCGCACTCGATCTCGGCGCCAGGCCGTCGAAGGTCTTTGCCGTCATCACGCTGCCGCTGATCGCGCCGGCGCTGCTCGCCGGCTGGCTCCTCGCCTTCACCCTCTCGCTCGACGAAGTGGTAATCGCGAGCTTCACCACGGGCCATTCGGCGACGACCTTGCAGATGGTGATCTTCTCGAGCGTCCGCCTGGGGTTGAGCCGGCAGATCTATGCGCTCGCAACCTGGC
>JBJKPV010000031.1:0-3686 GCA_046706015.1 Allostellaceae bacterium
TGCTCACATCCCTGCCCTTCGCGCTGACCGCCTCGCAAAAGCGCGCGATCGACGAGATCGCCGCCGATATGGCGCAGCCCGCGCGCATGATGCGGCTCCTTCAAGGCGATGTCGGCAGCGGCAAGACTGTGGTCGCGCTCGCCGCCATGCTCGACGCGGTCGAGACCGGCGCGCAGGCTGCGCTGATGGCGCCGACCGAGATCCTGGCGCGCCAGCATTACGCGACCTTGACCCAGCTCTTGGGCGATGCCGGCGTCACCGTCGCGCTGCTGACCGGGCGCGAGAAAGGCCGTCCGCGCGCCGCGCTGTTGGAAGACCTCGCCAGCGGCAAGACCCAGATCGCGGTCGGCACGCATGCGCTTTTCTCGGAGGATGTCGCGTTCCAGGACCTGGCGCTCGCCGTCATCGACGAGCAGCACCGCTTCGGCGTCGAGCAGCGCATGGCGCTCGCGGAAAAAGGCCGCGGCGTCGACATCCTGGTGATGACCGCGACGCCGATCCCACGCACCTTGATGCTCACCGCCTATGGCGACCTCGATTCCTCGCGCCTCACCGAAAAGCCCGCCGGCCGCAAACCGATCGCGACCCGCACCGTGCCGGCCGACCGCATCGAGGAGGTGATCGCCGGCGTCAAACGGGCGCTCGATAGCGGCGCCAAGATCTATTGGATCTGTCCGCTGGTCGAGGAATCCGAGGCGAGCGATTTGAAAGCCGCGACCGAGCGCTATGACGAGCTGCACGGCCGCTTCGGCGCCAAGGTCGGGCTCGTCCACGGCAAGATGAAGGGGCCGGAGCGCGATCAGGTGATGGAGCAATTCGCGCGCGGCGGCGTCGATCTTCTGGTTGCGACCACCGTGGTCGAAGTCGGGGTCGATGTGCGCGCGGCAACCATCATGGTGATCGAGCACGCCGAACGCTTTGGCTTGGCCCAGCTCCATCAGCTGCGCGGGCGCATCGGCCGCGGCGACAAGCCCTCGACCTGCCTCCTCGTCTATACGCCGCCCCTGAGCGAGGCCGCCAAGGCGCGGCTCTCGATCCTGCGCGAGAGCGATGACGGCTTCCGCATCGCCGAGGAGGATCTGCGCCTGCGCGGCGCGGGCGAGGTGTTGGGCACCAAACAAAGCGGCATGCCCGAGCTGCGCCTTGCCGATCTCGCCGTCCATGGCGAGCTTCTCGCCGTCGCGCGTGACGACACGCAGCTCATCCTCACCCGCGATCCGGCGTTGGCCAGCCCGCGCGGCCAGGCGCTGCGCAGCTTGCTTTATCTATTTGGCCGCGACCACGCCGTGCGCTACATCCGGTCCGGATAGCAACTACACCTCGTTATTGGTTCTATTTTCAGGAGAAAACCGGATGACAAGCCGTATCGGCAAAGCCGCCGTGGCGCGAAGCGTGACCTTGGCTCTGCTTGCGGGAGCAGCGGCGACGGCGCTCGCCCTTTCACCCGCGCGCGCCGAGAGCATCAAGGTCGGCCTCTCGAAGCTGCTCTCTTATCCCGCGGTACCGATCGCGATCGAGCGCGGTTATTTCAAAGAAGAGGGCATCGACGCGCAGATGGTCTTCTTCGACTCCGCGCAACCCATCTCGGTCGCGGTGACCCAAGGCGGTATCGATTTCGGCGTCTCGGGCTTGTCGGCCGGCTTTTATAACCTCGCCGGGCATGGCCAGCTCCGCCTCATCGCCTCGTCCTCGGGCGAGCATCAAGGCTTTTACAACCTCACTTTCCTCGCCTCGAACAAGGCCTGGGAGGGCGGCCTCAAATCGGTGCAGCAGCTGCCCGGCCACGACATCGCCATCACCCAGGTGGGCACCAGCCTCCATTACGCGATCGGCCTCGCGGCCGAGAAATTCGGCTTTCCCTTGAGCGCGGTGCAGGTGAAGCCGCTGCAATCGAACAGCAACGTCATCGCGGCCTTGCGCGGCGGCACGATCTCGGCGGCGATGATGCCGGGCACGCCGACCTTGGCGCTCGTCGCCAAGGGCGAGATCAAGCGCCTGGGCTGGGTCGGCGATCTGACGCCCGGCTGGACCGGGAGCGCCTGCTTCACCGCGACCGAGACGGCGAACAAGAACGGCGATCTGGTGAAGCGCTTCTTGATTGCCTATCGCAAGGGCATCCATGATTACTATACCGCCTTCACCACGCCCGACGGAAAGCGCAAGGACGGGCCGGGCGCGCCCGCGATGCTCGCGCTCCTGTCGAAATTCACCGGCATTCCGGCGGCGAATATCGACAAGGCCGTGCCCTATGGCGACAGTGAAGGACGGCTCGATACCGCCGACATCGCCAAGCAGATCGCCTGGTACAAGTCGCAGAATCTCTTGAAGGGCGCGGTCGATGCGGCGAAACTGATCGACAGCCGCTATGCGATCGCCATGCCGGCGAAATAACGCGTAGCACAGCGCGCGGCCGATCTCATGCCGCACGTGTCGTGCGAAGCGAAAAGAAGAAGACGTAGCACAGGCGCGTCAGCGCCGTCGTGCGAAGCGAAAAAAGAAGACGTAGCACAGGCGCGTCAGCGCCAGCGTGCGAAGCAGAACCAATATTTCAGCCGCGCGATAAATCGCCGGCAAAGGGAGGATATCCATGAAGAGCAGAACAGGTGTGATTCTCGTCGCGGCAATTCTCGGCGCCGCGACGCTCGGCGTATTCGTAACACCATCGCGCGCCGAGACGGTGACCGTCGGCATCACCAGGCTGCTCGGCTACGCCGGCGTGCCGGTGGCCGATGCGCGCGGCTATTTCAAGCAAGAGGGCATCGAGATCAAGATGGTCGAGTTTCACTCGGCCGCCCCGATCGGCATCGCCGTCGCCTCGGGTGACGTGCAATTCGGCATCTCCGGCATGTCGGCGAGCTTTTATAATCTCGCCAGCCAGGGCCAGCTGCGCATCATCGCCTCGGCCTCGGGCGCGCATCCTGGCTTTTATACCTTGGTCGCGGTCGCCTCGAACAAGGCCTGGGACGCCGGCCTCAAATCGGGCAAGGATCTGCCCGGGCACGACATCGCTATCACCCAGGTCGGCACCAGCCTTCACTACAGCATCGGGCTTCTCGCGAAGCGCTACGATTTCCCGATGAGCGCCGTGCGGGTGAAGCCGCTGCAATCGAACCCCAACGTGCTCTCGGCCCTCAAGGGCGGCACGATCGACGCCGCGATCATGCCGGCGAGCCCGGTGCTGCCCTTGATCGCCAAGGGCGAGATCCACCGCCTCGGCTTCATCGGCCAGATTACCGACGGATTCTCCGGCGCGATGCTCTTCACCGGGACCAAGACCGCCAATGACGACCCGAGCCTGGTGAAACGCTTCGTGACTGCCTATCGCAAGGGCATGCGCGATTTCCACGACGCCTTCGTCGGTCCCGACGGGTCGCGCAAGGACGGGCCCTTGGCGCCGACCATCATGGCGATCATGTCGAAATTCACCCGCGTGCCGGAAAAGCAACTGGCGCAGGCGATCCCCTATCTCGATGCGCAGGGGCGCGTGGACGAGGCCGACATCCAGCGCCAGATCGAGTGGTACAAGTCGCAGCATCTCTTGAAGAGCGAGGTCAAGGCCAAGGCCATCGTCGACACGCGCTATGCCCTCCTCGCCCCGCCGACGAGTTGACCCCCTACACCCTGCTCGCCGCCGCGCTCTCGCCGTGCTTCTCGGCAAGCTTCCGCGCATCCGCGGGCGCGACGAT
>JBJKPV010000032.1:0-3734 GCA_046706015.1 Allostellaceae bacterium
CCGCCCGCGTCCCCTCGATGTGAAGCGCGCCGCCGCCCGCAAGCGCGACGCTGGAGGCAAGCGCTGCCTCGATCGCGCCGGCGAGCCCTGCCGCCTCGAAGAGCGGCGCCGTCTCGTTGTGGAGCGAGAGCCGATCGCACAAGGCCGGCGCGCGCGCGGCCAGAAAATTGCGTGCCTCGGCTACAGCAAGGCGATCGTCGATGACGATGCGATCGGGCGGGGGCTTCGAGAATTCGCCGAGAAGCCCGGCCAGCGGCGATGGCGGTGCTTCGAGCCGTGCCGGCGGCTTCGCCGCGCGCGCCGCGGCCTCGAGCCGTACACGCCGCTCTGCCCCGAGCCGCGGCACGCGCAATCCGACCGCCTTGTCCGCGCGCGCTTCCTTCATCACTTCGACGATGATCGCCGCGCCCTCCGTCAAGCACGCGAGGCCGCGGCGCGGATCGGCGTCGCCCGCATCGAGAAAGCCCGGACGATCGAAGCCGAGCTCGACAAAGGCCGCCGGCAGCTCGGGCCGCAGGGCGACGACCCGGCCGAGGAAAATTTCGCCGATCCGGCTCCCCGCGTCGGGACGCAGCACGCGCAACGCCGCAAGTTCCCCTTCTTCCTCGAGCGCCGCCCAGATCTCACCGGGCGAGACCGCGATGAAGAGCGCGCTTCTCACCGCCAGGAGCCTTGACCCTCCAGCAACGCGCTGGTCTCGAACAAGGGCAAGCCGACCACGTTGCTGTAAGAGCCGGCGATGCCGCGGATGAAGCGTGCGGCGATCCCCTGAATCGCATAGCCGCCCGCCTTGCCGTGCCACTCATTGCTCGCGATGTAATCCTCGATCTCGCTTGCGGTCAGCCGTTTCACCGCGACGATGGTGGTGACACGCCGGCAGACTAGCGCGCCCTGCGGCGTCGCCAGCGCGATGCCGCCATGGACGCGATGCCGCCTGCCCGAGAGCAGCGCGAGGCAATCGCGCGCCTCTTCTTCCGTCTCGGCCTTGGGCAGGATGCGGCGACCGCACGCGACCACCGTATCGGCGCCAAGGACGAAAGCGTCCGGATGACGCGCGGCGACGAGGCGCGCTTTTTCCGCCGCGAGCCGCGCCGCATGCGGCAGCGGCAGTTCATCCGGCAAGGGGCGCTCGTCGATATCGGCAGGATCGATCGCATCGGGGACGATTCCGATCTGGGCCAGAAGGTCGCGCCGCCGTGGCGAGGACGACGCCAGGACGAGGCGCGTCATCGCGCCGCCTGTGGCGGGAAGCGCTCGAGAATGCGCTTCTTCAATTGGTCGCGGACCAGACGATAAACGGCCAGCATTTCTTCGCGACTGCGTTCCTCGCCGACCGGATTCAGCACCGGCCAGAACTCCACGTCGCAGGCCGAGGCAGAGGTGAGCTCGACCGCGGCGTGATGCGCATCGGGCGATAGCGTCACCACCAGATCGAAGGACGTGTCATCGAGATCCTCGAAGCTCTTGGGCTCGTGCGGCGCGATATCAATGCCGATTTCGGCCATCACCGCGACCGCAAAGGGATCGACCGGCGCCGCGCGCACGCCGACGGAATCGACGAAGATGCTCTTGCCGTGAATCTGGCGCATCAGCGCCGCCGCCATGGGCGAGCGAATCGCATTCATACTGCAGGCGAACAGCACGCTGGCGGGCCCGCGCACGATCCTAACCTCGGATATGGAGAACGCAGAGAAGCGTGAAGAGGCGCCGCGCCGTGTTCAAATCGACTTCGACCCGGTCCGCCAGGCGCTCGCGCAGCTTCTCGCCACCCTCGTCATGGAGCGCGCGCCGCCCCATATCGATCGCCTCGATCCGTGACGGGCTCGCCTCGCGCACGGCGCTGTAATAGCAGCCGCAGATCATGAAGTAATCCTTGACGATCTTGCGGAAAGGCGAGAGCGGCAGCACCACCTGCTCGAGCGAACTTCCGTCTTCGTCGCGAATGTCGAGAAGGAGACGGTTCTCGGCGACGCTCAGATGAAGATGGAACGGACCTTCGAGCGCGGCGCGCGGCACGAAGCTGTTCTCGACGAGGAGATCGGCGATCGCGACCGCGCGCTCATGCTCGATATCCGAGTTACGGCGGACGACGGTGCGTTCGTCGAGCGTGATGCGCGCGATACGCTGCTCGTCGCGCGCCATGATCAGCCGCCGCCGAGATTGAGGCGGATCGCGATCGAGCGCGCATGCGCATCGAGCCCCTCGGCCTCGGCAAGCGCGATCGCCGCCGGCCCGATCGCCTTGAGGCTGGCCGCATCGCAGCGCAGCAACGAGGTGCGCTTCATGAAATCGAGCACGCCGAGGCCCGAAGAAAACCGCGCGCTGCGCGCCGTCGGCAGGACGTGATTCGGGCCGGCGACGTAGTCGCCGATGGCCTCGGGTGTGTGGCGACCGAGAAAGATCGCGCCGGCATTGGCGATGCGCGCCGCGAGCGCCTCGGGCTGCTCGACCGCGAGCTCGACATGCTCGGCGGCGATACTATCGATCAGCGGCACCGCCGCCGCGAGATCGTTGACGAGAACGATCGCGCCGTGCTTTTCCCAGCTCTCGCGCGCGGCGGCGCGCGGCAGGCTCGCGAGCTGGCGCTCGACCGCGGCGCACACCGCGGCGGCGAAGCCGCGATCGTCGGCGATGAGGATCGCCTGCGCGGCGCTGTCATGCTCGGCCTGCGAGAGGAGATCGGCCGCGATCCAATCGGGATCATTGGCGCGATCGGCCACGACCAGAATCTCCGACGGACCGGCGATCATGTCGATGCCGACCGTGCCGAAGACCCGGCGCTTGGCCGCCGCGACGTAGGCATTGCCGGGACCGGTGATCTTGTCGACCGGCGCGATCGTCGCGGTGCCATAGGCGAGCGCCGCCACCGCTTGCGCGCCGCCGACGCGATAGATCTCGCCGATGCCGGAGATATGCGCGGCCGCGAGGACCAGCGGGCTGAGCGCGCCGCCCGGCGCCGGTACCACCATCGCGATGCGCGCCACGCCCGCGACCTTGGCCGGGACGGCGTTCATCAGCACGGAAGACGGATAGGAGGCGGTCCCGCCCGGAACATAGAGCCCGACCGCGGCGATCGGCCGCCAGCGCGCGCCGAGCCGCACGCCGGCCGCGTCGGTGTAATCGAGATCCTGCGGCCGCTGCTTCAGGTGATAGGCCTCGATCCGCTCATGCGCGAGGCGCAGCGCCGCAAGCGTCTCGGCTTTGCAAGCTTGCGCTGCGGCGGCGATCTCGTCCGCCGGCACGCGCATCGTCTCGGGCGTCAGCTCGAGCCGGTCGAAGCGCCGCGTCAGCTCGATCAGCGCCGCGTCGCCGCGTTGGCGGACGTCGTCGATAATTGCGGCAACGGCCGCGTCGACATCGGCCGCGAGCTCGCGTTTGGCCGCGAGAAAGCGCGCGAAATCGGCGGCGAAGCCCGGCGCGGCGCCGTCGAGCTCAAGCGGCATCGGCGGCCTCGCGGAAGCGATCAACCCAAGAGCCGAGCTCGAGCGCGCGCGTCTTCAGCGCGGCGCGGTTGACGATGAGGCGCGAGGTGACGTCGGCGATGTGCGCGGCCGCGAGCACGAGCGGATTGAGCGCCCCGCCCGGCGCCGGCACCACCATCGCGATGCGCGCGACGCCCGCGACCTTGGCCGGCACGGCGTTCATGAGCACGGAGGACGGATAGGAAGCGGTCCCGCCCGGCACATAGAGCCCGACCGACGCGATCGGCCGCCAGCGCGCGCCGAGCCGCACGC
>JBJKPV010000033.1:0-18801 GCA_046706015.1 Allostellaceae bacterium
CGGATCTGCACCGGCGAGGTATGGGTGCGCAGAACCTTGCGCGCTTCCGGCCGCGTGCCCTCGGCGCCCATCAGATAGAACGTGTCCTGCTCCTGGCGCGCGGGATGCTCGGGCGGGATGTTGAGCGCGGTGAAGTTGTAGAAATCGTCCTCGATATGCGGGCCTTCGGCGACGACAAAGCCCATCTCGCCGAAGATCGCGATCAGCTCGTCAACGGTCTGGCTGATCGGATGGATGCGGCCCTCGCTCTCGGCCTTGACCGGCAGCGAGACATCGACGCGCTCGCGCGTCAGGCGCTCTTCGAGCGACGCCGCTTCGAGGCGCCGCTTTGTCTCGGCCAAGGCCGCCTCGACCTGTTCTTTGAGTTTGTTGACGGCGGCGCCGCGCGCCTTCCACTCATCGGGTGCGAGCGCACCGAGGCCTTTTAAGAGCTGCGTGACCGCGCCGCTGCGGCCGAGCGCGGCGATGCGGATACGCTCGAGCGCGTCGAGATCCGCGGCCGCAATGATCTGACGCAGCCAGTCGTCGCGTTCGGCATCGAGGCTTTCCATCGGCGCCGGCCCTCAGGCGCGGGCGAGCGCCGCTTGTGCCTGGGCCACGATCGCTTGAAAAGCCTGCGGCTCACGCGCGGCGAGATCGGCCAGGACCTTGCGGTCGAGTTCGATGCCGGCGCGCTTCATTCCGTTGATGAACTGCGAATAGGTCATGCCGCCTTCGCGCGCGCCCGCATTGATGCGCTGAATCCACAGCGCGCGGAAATTGCGCTTCTTCACGCGGCGGTCGCGATAAGCGTAACGCAGCCCCTTCTCGACCTTCTCGATGGCGACGCGGAAGCTCGATTTGGCGCGGCCGCGATAGCCCTTGGCGAGCTTCAGGACCTTCTTGTGACGGGCATGACCCGTCACGCCGCGTTTCACATGCGCCATGGCTCAGCCCCTCAGATACGGCATGTAGGTCAACACCAGATTGGCGTCGCCCTTGCGCAGGATCATGGTCCCGCGTGCCTTGCGCTTCATCTGTTTCGGCTTGGAAATGAGGCGATGGCGCTTATGGGCGACCGCCGCCTTGATTTTGCCCGTGGCCGTTCGCGAGAAGCGCTTTTTGGCGCCGCTCTTGGTCTTCATCTTGGGCATTTCGTCCTCTCGTCAAAGGGAAGCGGTGTGAGGACGGCGAGGCATGCCCTTGAGCCAGCCGTCCGCTCGAAGGGGCGGCTTATACCGGCGCGGGCGCGAAATGGCAAGGGCGCGGGGGGCAAGCCGCCCCGCGCGCCCTTCGCGCCGCCAGAGGCGGACGGCGGAGAGCATATCTCAACGAGATGGATCGGATGCGTTGCACGAGCGACCCACCCTCTCCGCCCCTTTTGGGGGGAGAGGGTGCGAGCGCAGCGAGCGGGTGAGGTGGGCATCTCTGGCAGATACCACCTCACCCTCCCGCCGCTTCGCTGCGGGTCCCTCCCTCTCCCCCGCTTCGCGGCGGAGAGGGTAATTCCACCTTCTCGGGATGCGATTTAGCTTTGCGTCGTGACCATGCCGCTATCGGGATCGACGATCACGGTCTCGCTGTGGCCGTTCTTCGTCACCGTGGCGGAGAAATTGGCGCCGTCCTCCTTGAAATTGCTGAAGGAGGCATAGCCCTTGGCCTCGAGCAGATTGAGGGCGCTGGTCATGCGCGACGCCTCATGGCCGCTCGACATGGGCTGGTTATGGGTCGCCGGCATGGCGGGAACGGCGGCGAAGGCCGCGCCCGCGCTCAAAGCCAGCACCGCAAACGACATTGCAATGCGCTTCATGGATCACCTCTTCGATCTTGTCCGGGCGCCTTTGCGCCCCGCAAGACATTATTTGGAGCGGTCCATGAAGCGCGCATGGCGCCAGAATGAAAAGGCGTTAACGCGTATTTTCGCCGCAATTGAACGCAGACAGCCGCCTAAGCCCGAGACTTTTCGCCCCTACTTCGGCGAGATCACCATCGTCATCTGGCGGCCTTCCATGCGCGGGTATTGCTCGACCTTGGCGACCTCGTCGAGATCGCCTTTGACACGCATCAGCACGTTCATGCCGAGCTCTTGATGCGCCAGCTCGCGGCCGCGGAAGCGCATGGTGACCTTCACCTTGTCGCCTTCGTCGATGAAGCTCTTCATGCTGCGCATCTTGACGTCGTAATCGTGATCGTCGATGCCGGGGCGCAGCTTGATCTCCTTGATCTCGATGACCTTCTGCTTCTTGCGCGCCTCGTTCTTGCGCTTCTGCTCCTCGTATTTGAACTTGCCGAAATCGAGGATCTTGCAGACGGGCGGATCGGCTGTGGGCGAGACTTCGACGAGATCGAGCCCGGCTTCGATCGCTCGGGCGATGGCATCGTTGCGGGGAACGACGCCGATCATCTGGCCGCGCTCATCGACGAGGCGAACGCGCGGCGAGACGATTTCTTCGTTGACGCGCGGGCCGTCATTGCGGACGGGCGGCGGCGCCGGAGTTGGCCTGGGGATGCGGTTCCTCCTTAAACGGTTGCGCTCGAGGCGGCCCTCGAAGAGGGCGTTGGCGCCTCGGATTTCAATCTAGCCACGGCCTCGGCGAGCGCAAGGACTTCCTGATCCTTGCCGCCCAAACGGCGCAGCGCGACGGTCGATTCCTGCGCCTCGCGCTTGCCGACCACCAGCAGCGCCGGGACCTTGGCGAGGCTGTGCTGGCGAACCTTGTAGTTGATCTTCTCATTGGCGAGATCGACCGCTACCCGCAAGCCCGCCTCGGCGCAGGCGGCGCGCACGGTCTCGGCATAGGAATTGGCCTCGTCGGTGATGGTCAACACCATGGCTTGTGTCGGCGCGAGCCAGAGCGGGAATTTGCCGGCGGTCTCCTCGATCAGGATGGCGATGAAGCGCTCGAGCGAGCCGAGGATCGCGCGGTGCAACATGACCGGACGGTGACGCTGCCCGTCCTCACCGATATAGGAGGCGTCGAGCCGCTCGGGCAGGACGAAATCGACCTGCAAGGTGCCGCATTGCCAGTCGCGGCCCAAGGCATCGCGCAGCACGAATTCGAGCTTCGGCCCGTAGAAGGCGCCCTCACCCGGGTTGAGCGTATAGGGCAGCTCCGCCGCCTCGACCGCGTGCTTCAAGGCCGCCTCGGCTTTGTCCCAGACCGCGTCGGTGCCGGCGCGCGTCGTCGGTCGGTCGGAGAATTTGACGCTGACCTCGCTGAAGCCGAAATCGCGATAGACGCTCAACAAGAGATCGCAGAAGGCGACGCTTTCCGAAGTGATCTGATCCTCGGTGCAGAAGATATGCGCGTCGTCCTGGGTGAAGGCGCGCACGCGCATGATGCCGTGCAAGGCGCCCGAGGGCTCGTTGCGATGGCAGGAGCCGAACTCCGCCATCCGCAGTGGCAGCTCGCGATAGGAATGGAGATGCTGGCGGAAGATCTGCACATGGCCGGGGCAGTTCATCGGCTTCACGGCGAGGGTGCGGTCGCCATCCTCGTCGCGCACGGTGAACATGTGCTCGCGGAATTTCTCCCAATGGCCGGAGGCTTCCCAGAGCGAGCGGTCGAGGAGCTGCGGCGTCTTCACCTCGACATAGCCCGATTCTTCGAGCCGGGCGCGCATATAGGATTCGATCGTGCGATAGAGCGTCCAGCCCTTGGGGTGCCAGAAGACGCTGCCCGCAGCCTCTTCCTGCTGATGGAAGAGATCGAGCTCGCGGCCGAGCTTGCGATGGTCGCGCTTTTCCGCCTCTTCCAATTGGAAGAGATATTGCTTTAGCTCGTTGTCGTTCGCCCAGGCGGTGCCGTAGACGCGCTGAAGCTGCGCGTTGCGCGCGTCGCCGCGCCAATAGGCGCCCGCCACCTTCATCAGCTTGAACGCGTGGCCGAGCTTGCCGGTCGAAGGCAGATGCGGCCCGACGCAGAGATCGACGAAGTTGCCCTGACGATAGAGGCTGATCTCCTCGTCCGGGGGGATCTCGTGAATCCATTCGGCTTTGTATTTCTCGCCTTGCTCGGCAAAGAACTCCGCCGCCTGGTCGCGCGCCCACACTTCGCGCGTGACCTTTTCGTCGCGATCGACGATCTCGTGCATGCGCAGCTCGATGCGCGCGAGATCCTCGGGCGTGAACGGCGTCGGCCGGGCGAAATCGTAATAAAAGCCGGTCTCGGTCGCGGGGCCGAAGGTGACTTGCGTCTCGGGGTAGAGCTCTTTCACGGCCTCGGCCATGACATGCGCGGCGTCGTGGCGGATGATCTCGATCGCCTCGGGCGCGTCGCGGGTCAGGATGGCGATCTTGGCGTCGCGGTCGATGCGGAGCGCCAAGTCCTTCGCCTCGCCATCCACCTTGATCGCGACCGCCGCCTTGGCAAGACCCGTCCCGATCGACGCCGCGATCTCGCCGCCGGTCACGGGAGAAGGGAACCGGCGCACCGTGCCATCGGGCAGAGTGACGGCAACGGGCGAAGAGCGAGCCTCGTCAACAGGCATGTGGGCGATCGGAACCTCGCGAAACGTGGGAAAGCGCAGACGAACGCTGGATTTAGCCCAAGCCCAGGGCGGCTTCAACCTCGTCGACCGTAAGATCGGCGAGCGAAGGACGGCGCAGGATGACGACGCCGGCCCCGCGCGGCTGGGTGAGCGCCGGGTCGGAGGCCGCGGAATAAAGCACGAGCGCGCGCGCGCCGGCGGCGACGATCGCGTGCATCGGCCCGGTATCGTTGCCGATGGCGTGGAAGGCGGCGGCGCCGAGCCCGACGATCTCGCCGAGGCTGGTCTGGCCGGTCAAATCCTTCGCATCGGCGCAAGCCGCAGCGACCGCGGCACCGAGCGGCGCCTCGTCCTTGCCGCCGAGCACCACGGGCGCGAGCCCGCGCGCGGCCAAGCGCTTGGCGAGCGCGGCGTAACGGGCGATGGGCCAGCGCTTTTCCGGGCGGTGCGCCGCGCCGCCGGGCACGAGCAGGACGAAGCGCTCGGGCAACGCGAAGCGGGCGATGTCGCGCTTGGCCCAGGAGAGATCGGGCGCAGGCACCGATGCGATGCCGGCGACGCGGAGTTGCTCGGCCTGGCGGTCGAACGTGTGCATGAGATCGCGCGCGGGATTGGCGTGGGGGTGCGAGGCGCCGCGGGCGATCCCCGACCAGCGCGGCCGCTGGCCCGGTCCCATCAGGCGGAAATACCAGCTCGTGCGCTGCGCGGTCTGGAGATCATAGATCCGCGCGAAATTCTCGCCGCGCAGCCAGAGGCGCAAACGCCACAGCGCGGCCAGATCCCAGAGCGGCGGGCGCTCGTCGATGCGCACGCGGTCGAAATAGGGCGCCGCGCGGGCGAGTTCGAGAAAGGGCGCGGTGGTCAAGAGCGTGATCTCGGCCTTGGCGTGATACGCGCGGATCGCCGCGGCCGGGCCCATCGCCTGGATGAAATCGCCGAGCGCGCCGAGCTTGATGACGAGAATTTTCTCGGCCGCGTCCAACGCCGCCATGACGCCGATCGTATCGTTCAACTCGCGCGCCCGGCCTCAGGCCGCAGCTGGCGCCGCGGCATGTTGCGGCACGAGCTCCTCATAGACGGCCAAGGTGCGCGCGGTCATCAAAGCGCTGGAGAAATGCTCGCGCACATGCGCGATGCCGCGCTTGGCCACGGCCAGGCGCGTCTCGTCGTCGAGCGCCAGCGCCTGGGCCAAGGTGGCGGCGAGCGCTTCGGCGTCGCCGGGCGGGATGAGCCAGCCGGTCTCGCCGGCGAGCACGGTCTCGCAAGAGCCGCCATGCGCGGTCGCGATCACCGGCTTGCCCATGGCCTGCGCCTCGACCACGACACGGCCGAAGCCCTCGGGCGAGGTCGAAGCCGAGACAACGACATCGGCGAGCATATAGGCGGCGGTGATGTCGTTGCAGTCCTCGACGATGCGGAAGCTCCCGGCCATGCCGGTCTTCATCACCGCCTCTTCGAGCTCGCGGCGATAGCGCGGATGGCCACTGCCCAGGATGATGGTGTGGACCTCGGGCCGCGCCAGGCGCGCGATCGCCTCGATCAGCACGGTCTGGCCTTTCCAGCGCGTGAGCCTTCCCGGCATCAGCACGACCGGAACGCCGTCGGGCAGGCGCCACGCTTTCACCAGCGAGACGAGGCGCTCGGGCCGCACGCGGTCGGGATCGAAGCGGTTGAGATCGATGCCGCGCGGGATGACGCGCAGCCGTTCGGGCGGCACCTTGTAGTTCTCGGCGACGTGCTCGGCGACGAAATGCGAGATCGCGATCACGCGCTCGCCCGTCGCCATCACCGCGTTGTAGCGATGCTTCCAGGCCGAGCCGAGGCCGTAGGCATTGTGAAAGGTGGTGACGAAATGCCGGTCGGTGCGCTTGGCCGCATAGCGCGCGCTCCAGGCCGGCGCGCGGCTGCGCGCATGGACGATGTCGACATCGTGGCGATGGATGAGGGCGGAGAGGCGATCGATATTGGCGCGGATGACGAAGGGGTTTTTCGACGCCAGCGGCAGCACGACGTGGACCGCGCCCAAACGCTCGAGCTCATGCACCATCGGGCCGCCGGTCGACGCCACCACCGCCTTCCAGCCCGCGGCCATCAGCGCCGCGGCGAGGTCGATCGTGCCGCGCTCCACGCCGCCCGAAACCAGGCTCGGCAACACTTGCAGCACCGTCGTCTTGCGGCTTCCGGCCGGCTTTGCCGCGGTGTTAGTCTCGGCCTCGGTCATGGAGCGGGTATAGGGATGTCGCGATGAGTGAGGAGCCTGCCATTCTAACACGCGAGGACGGCGCGACAATCGCCTACCACCGCCGCCGCGGCAAGGCGCCCGGCGTGGTCTTTCTCACCGGGTTCAATTCCGACATGACCGGCACCAAGGCCGAGGCGCTCGATGCCTTTTGCGCCGAGACCGGCCGCGCCTTCCTGCGCTTCGATTATTTCGCGCATGGCGCCTCCTCGGGGGATTTCGCGCAAGCGACGATCGGCCGCTTCCACGGTGACGCGCTCGCCGCGATCGACCAGCTGACCGAGGGCAAGCTCGTCATCGCCGGCTCGAGCATCGGCGGCTGGATCATGCTGTTGCTGGCGCGTGCCAGGCCGGAGCGGGTGCAGGCGCTGGTCGGCATCGCCGCGGCACCCGATGCGACCGAGGATCTGATGTGGCACCGCATGCCTTTCGATCTGCGCGAGCGCATCATCGCGGTGGGCGCGGCGCGCGTGCCCTCGCGCTACAGCGAAGAGGGCTATCTTATCACGCGCAAGCTGATCGAGGAGGGGCGCGAGCATTTGGTCATGCGCACGCCGCTCGCGATCGACTGCAAAGTACGGCTCTTGCACGGGATGGAGGATCCCGACGTGCCGTGGCAGACGAGCCTCACCTTGGCCGAGCATTTGAGCGGTGCGGATGTGCAGGTGACGCTGGTCAAGGACGGCGATCACCGCCTCTCGCGTGAGAGCGATATCGAATTGCTGCTGCGCACGGTCAAGGCGCTGGTCGATTGAGCGCAGCAAGGCCCTCGCGATAGGTCGGATAGCGCAGCACCACGCCGAGTTCCTCCTTGATGCGCCGATTGGAAACGCGCTTGTTCTCGGCATAAAAGCTGCGCGCCATGGGCGTGAGAGCCGCGCGCGCGAAATCCTCCTCTTGCGGCGGCGCCATCCCTAGAAGCGAGGCGGCATAGGCGATCACCTCGCTGGGCGGCGCAGCCTCGTCGTCGCAGACATTATAGATCGCGCCGGGGCGCGGCCGCGCGATCGAGGCACGCAAGACCGCGGCCAGATCCTCGACTTCGATGCGCGAGAAGACCTGGCCGGGCTTGACGATGCGGCGCGCGGTGCCGGCTTTGAGCGCGTCGAGCGCGCTGCGCCCCGGCCCATAAATACCCGCCAAGCGAAACACTTGCGCCGGCACCCCGCGCGCGCGAGGAAGCGCGCGCCAAGCTTCCTCGGCGGCGAGGCGCCAACGGCCGCTATCGCCGCTCGGCGCGGTCTGCGCGTCCTCAGCGACCCAGGCCCCGCCGCGATCGCCATAGACATAGGTGGTCGAGAGATAGCCGAGCCACTGGAGGCCCGGCAGTGCTGCCAGCGCCGCGCCATGGCAATCGAGCACCGGGCAACCCGCGCCATCGGGCGGCACCGAGACCAGCACATGCGTGATGCCCCGAAGCAGTCTTGCCGCGTCGCGCAGCGGATGATCGCGGCTGAAACGGTGAAGCAAGAATTCCTCGCTACCCGAGGGCGCGTCGCGCGTCGTGCCTTCGATCCGCCAGCCCTCACGCGCCAGCGCACGGGCGAGTAAGCCGGCGCTGTAGCCAAGGCCGAAGCAAAAAAGCGCGCTGGCGCTCATCGCGGCGCGGAATCGGCTCGGCCGCTCTCGGCGACGGCACCTGTCCTCGCCGCATCGAGCGCGCGCTCGATCGAGGCGCGGCTGCCGCGGATCCAGGCCCAGGCGAGCACGCAGACGCAGGCGCCGGCAAACACGGGAATCCGCAAGCCCCAATGCTCCGAGGCGGTGCCGAGCAGCAGCGAATTGAGCGACGGGCCGGCGCGAAAGATCATGCCGTAAAAGCCCATCACCCGGCCGCGTAGCGCCGGCGTGGTCGAGCTTTGGATCAAGGTTTGCGCGCCGATGCCGGTCGAGGTCATCGCCATGCCGGCAAGAAAGGCGCAGACCAGCGCGAAAGTGTAGCTCGTGGTCGCGGTGAAGCCGATGATGGCGACCGCCATCCACAAGGTCGAATTGACGACGATGCGCGGCAGGATGCGCAGATCGTTGCGGCGGAGCATGAGCATACCGCCGACCACCGCACCCAGCCCGATCATTGCGGTGAGCCAGGCAAGCCCCTGCGCGCCGCGGGAAAAGACCGCGTCGGCAAAGCCCGGGAACATCTCGACGAAGCCGCGAATGCCGACCGTGGTGATGATGAGCAGCAGGAAGATCTGACCGATCGCGGGGTCGCGCAACGCATAGCCATAGCCTTCGACCAGGTCGCCCCAGATACGCCGCGCCTGGGCCGGATGACGGTCCATCGGGATCTCGATCCGCCACAGGGCGTAGATGAAGCAGACATAGGTCAAGGCGTTGAGCGTGAAGGCGAGCGCGACGCTGCCGGCGGCGATGACGAAGCCCGCGGTGGCAGGACCGATGAAGCGCGCATTGTTGAAGACGAGCGAGTTGATCGCCACCGCGGGGCCAAGCTGAGCATGATCGACGAGGTTCGGAATGAGCGCGAGCCGCGCCGGCTGATTGAAGGCGTTGATCGTGCCGAGCGCGACGGTGAGGCCGAAAAGGAGCCCGATATCGATCCGACCGGCAAAGGTGAGCGCAGCCAGGGCAGAGGCCTGAATCATGCCAAAAATCAACGAGATCTGCACCAGCCGGCGGCGGTCGACGCGATCGGCGAGCGCGCCCGCGAACGGGCTGATGACGACCGAGGGCACGAGATCGCCGGCCGCGCACATGCCGAGCCAGAAGCCGGAATGTGTCAGCCGCCAGGCGAGCCAGCCGACGGCGATGCGCTGGATCCAGACCCCAACGAGCGAAATCGCGTTGCCAATCGTGTAAACGCGGTAGCTGCGAACGCGCAGCACGCGCAACGCATTCCTGAAACCCGCCTCGCCCCCTTCGCTCCCCACGCGGCTCGCCTCTCGCAAGGATGTTACCAGACCCCACCGGCGCCCAGATTTACAAAAACCGGGGGCAGTTAACTATCTTCGACATGCCAGGCTGTCATCGCCGCGTCCGCCGGGGATAGAGGGCACCGCGGCCACCTATGCTTAGGCGGGGATGATGTGTACTATCGCAACGGAAGGCAAAAAAAGCGTCGCAAGGCGCCAGCGGGATGACGGATGAATCGCGTTAGCTGGGCCATCGCCTTTGTGGGGGTTTTGGCGGTCGCCGGGGTTTCCTATCAATTCGGCCTGCTGGGCCCGGCGCGCTCCCAGACCGCGGGACCGCGCGCGTTCGGCCCGGTGCCGGTGCGGGCCGCCACCGCGGCGATCGTTCCGACCCCGGTCGAGTTCGACACCATCGGCACGGCGCAGACCATCGCCTCGGTCGCGATCAAGTCGCGGCTCGATGCGGTGATCGACGCGGTGTTGGTGAAGGACGGGCAGTTCGTCAACGCCGGCGACGTCATGTTCCAGCTCGACAACCGCGCCGCGCATGCACAGGTCGATCAGGCCACCGCGACCTTGGCGCGCGACCAGGCGCAGCTTGCCAACGCACTGCGCAATGTCGAGCGCGACAAGCCGCTGGTGAACAAGAACTTCGTCTCGCACCAGCAATTCGATACGGATTCGGCCACGGCCAAGGCGCTGACGGCGACGGTCCAGGCCGATCAGGCCGCGCTCGAGAACGCCAAGGTGCTGCTCTCTTATTACACGATCAAGGCGCCGATCGACGGGCGGGTCGGCATGATCACCCTGAAGCGCGGCAACAGCATCAAGGCGAACGATGTGCCGCTGGCGACAATCAACCAAATTCGGCCGATCTATGTCTCCTTTGCCCTGCCACAGGGCGACCTGCCCGAGCTGCGCGCGGCGATGGCGGCCGGGCCGGTGACGGTGCGGGTTCTGCCGCAGGGCGACAAGGGTGAGCCGATCGAGGGCAAGATCGCGTTCTTCGACAACACCATCGATACGACCTCGGGCACGATCAATGTGCGCGCGAGTTTCGCCAATGAAGATCAGCGCCTTTGGCCCGGGCAGTATGTCGATGTCTCGGTGCTGGTGCGCACCGATCCAAACGCGCTGGTCGTGCCGCCCGCGGCGGTCCAGGTCGGCCAGAACGGCAGCTATGTCTTCGTCATCAAGCCCGACAACACCGCCGAGACCCGCGCGGTCACGGTCGATCGCACCGTCGACGGCCGGGCCGTGATCAGCAAGGGCCTGAAGGCAGGCGACAAGGTCGTGACCGACGGCCAGTTGCGCCTTGCCGACGGCACGCATGTGCGCATCGTCCCCGAGGGCGCGCACAGGCCAGGTAACGCTTCATGAGCCTGCCCGAGCTTTGCATCCGTCGTCCGGTGATGACGACGCTGTTGATGCTGGCTTTCGTCATCTTCGGCTTGTTCAGTTATCGGCTATTGCCCGTGGCGGCGATCCCGCGCGTCGATTTCCCGACCATCGTCGTCGACGCCCAGCTCCCGGGCGCCAGCCCCGAGACCATGGCCTCGTCGGTGGCGACGCCGCTCGAAAAGCAGTTCTCGACCATCGCCGGCCTCGATTCGATGGTGTCGTCGAGCGGCCAGGGCTTCACCGCGATCACGCTGCAATTCGATTTGAGCCGCGATATCGACGGCGCGGCGCTCGACGTGCAATCGGCCTTGACCTCGGCGGCCAGACGTCTGCCGACGCAGATGACGACGCCGCCGAGCTTCCACAAGGTCAACCCAGCCGACTTCCCGGTCATCTTCCTCAATCTGAGCTCGAAGACGCTGCCGCTGTCGGAGGTCGACCAGTATGCCGAAGACGTGATGGCACAGCGGATCTCGACGCTCTCGGGCATTTCGCAGGTGCTGGTCTTCGGCCAGCAGAAATTCGCCGTCCGTATCGAGGCCAATCCCGAGGCGCTCGCGGCCAAGGGCATGACGCTCGATGATCTGCAAACGGCGATCGCGGCGGCAAATTCCGCGGCGCCGGTCGGCACCATCATGGGGCAGCACCAGGCCTTCACGCTCCAGGCGAACGGTCAGCTCGAGCAAGCGTCCAAATACAACAATCTGATCGTCGCCTATCGCAATGGCGCGCCGGTGCGGCTCAAGGACGTGGCCAAGGCCGTCGACGGCGTCCAGGACAACTATCAGGCGAGCTGGTACAACGGGACGCGCGGCATCCTGCTGGCGATCTTCCGCCAACCCGACGCCAACACGGTGGCGGTGGTCGATTCGGTCAAGCGACTCCTGCCGACCTTCGAGGGCGAGCTGCCGGCCTCGATCAAGATGAACGTCATGCTCGACCGCTCGGTCTCGATCCGTAATGCGGTCGACGACGTTCAGTTCACGCTGCTGCTCACCGCGGCGCTGGTGATCCTCGTCATCTTCCTCTTCCTGCGCAACGTCACCGCGACGATCATTCCGGCGCTGGCTTTGCCCGTCTCGGTCATCGGCACCTTCGCCGGCATGGAGGTTCTGGGCTACAGCATCGACAATCTCTCGCTGCTGGCGCTCACGCTCTCGGTCGGCTTCGTCGTCGATGACGCGATCGTGATGCTCGAGAACATCGTGCGACACGTCGAGAACGGCGAGCGCGTGATGGACGCTGCCTTCCGCGGCTCGCGCGAGATCGCCTTCACCATCCTCTCGATCACGCTCTCGCTGGTCGCCGTCTTCATCCCCGTGCTGTTCATGGGCGGCGTCGTGGGCCGTGTCTTTCGCGAGTTCGCCGTCACCATCAGCCTGACCATCCTGATCTCCGGCTTCGTGTCGCTGACCCTGACGCCGATGTTGGCCTCGCGCCTGCTGAAGTCGCACCGGGGCGAGCGTCACAATGTCATCTACCGCGCCTCCGAAGCCGGCTTCAACGCGCTCTTCGCCGCCTACAGGAAGGGGCTCGCCGCGGTGATGCGGCACCGCCTGGCGACGCTCTTCGTCACCCTCCTGTCGATCGCGCTTGCGGGCTATCTTTTCGTCGTCGTGCCAAAAGGCTTTTTCCCGATCGAGGATACGGGCGCGATCTTCGGCTTCATCGAAGCCAATCAGGATATCTCGTTCGAGGGCATGTCGCAGCACGCGCAGGCGGTTGCGAACGTCGTCAAGGCCGATCCCAACGTCAGTGACGTCACGGCCTTCGTCGGCGTCAATGGCGGCAGCCCGGCGCTCAACACCGGACGGCTCTTCATCCAGCTGAAGCCGCGCGACCAGCGCAAATTGTCGGCGATCCAGGTCATCCAGGAACTGCGCCGGAAAATGGGGCAGATCCCGGGCGTGAAGGTTTTCTACCAGCCGGTTCAGAACATCAACCTCGGGGGGCGGCTGTCGAAGAGCGCCTATCAATACACGCTTCAGGACAGCGACACGAAGGAGCTCTATCACTATGCGCAGGTGATGGAAGAGCGTATGGCGCGGCTTCACGGCCTTCAGGACGTGACGTCCGACCTACAGCTGCGCAACCGGCTGGCGATCATCAACGTCAATCGCGACAAGGCCTCGCAGCTCGGCATCACGATGGACCAGATCAAGAATACGTTCTACAGCGCCTTCGGCCAGCGCCAGATCTCGACCATCTACGAGCCCTCGGACAATTACGAGGTCATTCTCGAGGTCGATAAACGGTTCCAGCAATCGCCGACCGATCTGTCGAAGATCTATCTCCGCAGCGCCTCCGGCCAGATCATCCCGCTCGGCACGGTCGCGACCGTCGGCACGGGCATCGGCCCGGTCACCGTCAATCATCAGGGACAGCTTCCCTCGGTTACGATCTCCTTCAATCTCCAGCCGGGCTTCTCGCTCGGCAGTGCGGTCGACGAGATTGCGCAGCTCCAGCGCGAGGTCAACCTGCCGGTGACCGTCGTCACCGGTTATCAAGGCAATGCGCAGATCTTCCAGGACGCGCTCAAAGGCCAGGGCCTGCTGCTCGCCGCCGCCGTCATCGTCATCTACATCGTGCTCGGCATTCTCTATGAGAGCTTCATCCACCCGATCACGATTCTGTCGGGCCTGCCCGCCGCCGCGCTCGGCGCGCTGCTGACCTTGATGCTCTTCCACGAAGATATGAGCGTCATCGCCATCATCGGCATCGTCATGCTCATCGGCATCGTCAAGAAGAATGCGATCATGATGATCGACTTCGCGCTGGAGCGGCAACGCGCCGGCAATGTCAGCGCCGACGAGGCGATCTTCGAGGCATGCCTGCTGCGCTTCCGTCCGATCATGATGACGACCATGGCGGCGATCATGGGCGGGCTGCCGATCGCGATCGGCTTCGGCGAGGGATCGGAGCTGCGCCGGCCCTTGGGCCTCGTCGTGGTCGGCGGCCTCGTCGTCTCGCAGTCGCTGACGCTCTTTATCACGCCAGTGATCTATCTCTATCTCGAAAAGCTGCGCCTGGCATTTGCCCGCGGTGAGAAACCGGCGCCGGCCGGGCGGCCAATCGCCGACTCGCATGCGATCCGTGAAGCCGGCGAATAAGGCCGGTAAAGGACGCGCGCTCTTCCTTGCCGCGGCGGTCATTCTTCTGGCGACGGGCAAGCCGGGCTGGGCGGCCTCGTCGAAGCCGAAACCGTCCGCGGGTTCGCTCGCCCCGCCCACGGCGCAGAACTATGACCAATGCCTGGCGCTGGCGCGCAGCGAGCCTCAGCTTGCCTATCAGCGGGCCATGACGTGGCACGACATGGGCGGCGGCTTTCCCGCCGAGCATTGCGCCGCGGTCGCGCTGGTGGGCCTCAAGAAATACGGCGAAGCGGCGCAGAAGCTCGAAAGCATGGCCGGGGCGATGATGCAGGCCGACCCGGCCTTGCGCGGCGACGCGCTCGAGCAGGCGGGGAACGCGTGGCTCCTCGCCAATGAGATGAAGAAGGCGAAGAGCGATTTCGACGGCGCGCTCGCCCTCAAGCCGAACGACCCCGACATCCTCATCGACCGCGCCGAAGCCTATGCGCTCGAGCGGAAGTTCTTCGGCGCGATCGATGATCTGAACCACGCGCTCGAGATCGCGCCGAAGCGCGTCGATGCGCTCATCTACCGCGCCTCGGCCTATCGCCAGCTCGGCACGCTCGGCCTGGCGCTCGACGACGTCACCCGCGCGCTGGCGATCGATCCCAACGCCGTCGCCGGGCTGCTCGAGCGCGGCAATATCCGGCGCTTGCGCGGCGACCGGGCCGGCGCCAAGGAGGATTGGCAGCGGATCATCAGCCTCGCTCCGAATTCGCCCGAGGCCAAGGACGCGAGAGAGAATCTCGCGCGCCTTGCCGCGGAACCGCCACCCGAAAGCGGCGCGGCGGCGCCTTCGGCGAAGACCGCCGCCAATCCTCGGCGGCAATAGGTAGCCCTCAGTAATCGAGATGGGGGTAGTGCATGGGCGGCGGCCCGCCCCGGATGTCGTCGGCGAGGATCGGGCGGAAGCCGGGGCGCGACTTGACTCGCGCATACCATTCCTTGGCCGGCTCGTGCTCGTCCCAGGCGACATCGTCGAGATAATCGAGCGCCGAGAGATGCGCCGCCGCGGTGATGTCGGCGAGGGAGAAATGATCGCCCGCGAGCCAGCGCCGCCTTTCCGCGAGAAAGGAAAGATAATCGAGGTGGTAGCGCAGGTTGGCCTTGCCGGCGCGGATCACCGACGAATCGGGCTCGCCGAACCCTAAAAAGCGCTTCATGAACTTCTCGCCGACGAGATGCTCCGTCACCTCGCGGTTCATCTTGACGTCGAACCAGTTGACGAGCCGGCGAACCTCGGCGCGGTCGATCGCGTTGACGCCGATCAACAGCTTGTCACGATAGGTTTCGTCGAGATATTCGGCGATGGCGCCCGCATCGGCGAGTACCGTGCCGTCGGGCTCGAGCAGCACCGGCACCTCGCCCGCAGGATTGAGTGCGAGGAATTCCGGCCGTCGCTCCCACACTTTTTCGACCTTCATCGAGAAATCGAGATTCTTCTCCTGCAGGATAATGCGGATCTTGCGCGAGAAGGGCGAAAGCCAGAGGTGATAGAGGAGGCGCATGGTTGGGGCCATCGTAGCCAAAAGCGCGACGCCGCAAAATATTCCTCGAAGGCGCGTTTCGATCTGGCCTACCCCGGCCGGATCGGCTAAGGCCAAGGCATGATCTCGGATGTCGAGCGCAACGAAATCGCGGCGCTGATCGATTTCTGGTTCGGCCCGCCGCAATCGGCGGAGCGCTTCAGCCAGCGCGATCTATGGTTCAAGGTCAATCCGGAATTCGACGAAGCACTGCGCCAGCGCTTCCAGACCTTGCAGCGCCGCGCGGCACAAGGCGGCTGCGCCGCCTGGACACGCGAGGCCGAGCCCTGCCTCGCGCTCATCCTCCTCCTCGATCAATTGCCGCGAAACCTCTATCGCGGCACGGCCGAGGCTTTCGCCACCGACGCCGAGGCGCGGGCGGCCGCGCGCATCGCGCTCCAGTGCCGTTTTGACCGCTCCCTGCCGGCGTCCTGGCGGACCTTTGTCTATCTACCCTTCGAGCACAGCGAGGATCTGGCGGATCAGGAACTGAGCCTCACGCTTTTCGGCGCCTTGGCACGCGATGCGGGCTTCAGCCGCGGCGAGGACTATGCCAAGCGCCATCACGCGATCATTGCCCGCTTCGGGCGGTTCCCTCATCGCAACAAGGCACTCGGCCGGATATCAACCCCAGTGGAAGAGGCGTTCCTGAAGGAGCCGAACTCGTCCTTCTGAGCGTGAGACGCGCCCTAGATGGCGCGCATCCGCAGCATGCGGCCGGCGCGGCGATAGCGATCGAGATAGGAAGGCAGCACCAGTTCCAAGGCCGTCGGCACGATGCCGAGCGCGGCGAGACCCGGCGCGCCCGGGGTTGCGACCGCGTCGCGGCGCAGCATCCGTACCTGATCGCGGGTCAGGAGCGGATTGGGCCAAAGCTCGAGAAAGAGCGCCTTAAAACTGGCCAAGCCGAAGGGTACCGACAGCAGCGGCCGGCGGCGGCCGATGACGTGCAGCATCATTTCGAACAGCTGTTTCATGTCGAAGACGGCCGGCCCCGCGAGATCGAAGCGCGCACCGGCGGCATCGGCGCGCGTCAGCACGGTTGCCACCGCCGCCGCGACATCACCGACATAAACCGGCTGAAACTTGGTATGACCGCCACCGATCAAGGGCAGCACCGGCGTATAGCGGGCCAACGACGCGAAACGGTTGAAGAACCCGTCCTCCGGACCGAAGACGAGCGACGGGCGAAGGATCACTGCCTCCGGGAAGGCAGCGCGCACAGCCTCCTCGCCTGCGGCTTTGCTGCGCGCATAGGCGGCGGGCGCGGCGGGGTCGGCCGAAATCGCCGAGAGATGGACGAAGTGGCGCACGCCTGCGGCCTTGGCGAGACGCGCGAGTTGAGCGGGCCCCTTATGGTGAACCGCGTCGAAGCGCTGCTTGCCGCGCTCGAACAGAATGCCAGCGAGGTTGATGACCGCGTCCGACCCGGCGACCACCGCCGCCACGGCTTTCTCGTCGGTGATGTCGAGGTCGAAACCGGCGACTTGGCCGACATCGCCCATCGGGCGCAGGAAGCCGGCATCGCGCGCGTGCCGCGCGCAGGCGAGGATGACCGCGCCTTCGCCAGCGAGCCGCTTCACCACATAGCGCCCGATAAAACCGGAAGCGCCGACGACCGTGATCCGCCGTGGCATCATGACCGCGTTCTATACAACAGCGCCGGGGCGGTTGCGAGCATTGTGCAGAGCGCGCGACGGCGCGATTGACATCGCGCAACCCGCCGCCTAATCACCCGCCGGCGCCCTGGTGGCGGAATTGGTAGACGCGCTAGATTCAGGTTCTAGTGGCCGAAAGGTCGTGGAAGTTCGAGTCTTCTCCAGGGCACCAGGATGCTGGGCCGCGCATAGGGGCCCGTTATCGGCGAGCAGGTGGCCGTGACGATTCATCTCCACAAGGGCGATCTTCCTGCCGAGGTCAAATTCGGCACGAGCGTCGCCATCGATACCGAAACGATGGGATTGAACCCGTTGCGCGACCGGCTGTGCCTAGCGCAGCTCTCGGGCGGCGACGGCGTCAGCCATCTCGTGCAATTCGCGCCCGGCGCCTATAACGCGCCCAATCTGCGCGCGCTCCTCGCCGACCCCAAGGTGCTGAAGCTGTTTCATTTCGGGCGCTTCGACATTGCCGTGCTGGCGCATTACCTGGGCGTCGTCGCCGCACCGGTCTATTGCACCAAGATCGCCTCGAAGTTGGCGCGTACCTTCACCGACCGGCACGGCTTGAAGGATCTCTGCCGCGAGCTGCTCGGGGTCGAGCTATCGAAGCAGCAGCAGAGCTCCGATTGGGGCGCACCCGAGCTTACCGAAGAGCAAAAACGCTACGCCGCCTCAGACGTGCTTCACCTCCATGCGCTCAAAACGAAGCTCGACGCGATGCTCGTGCGCGAGAACCGCCAGCAATTGGCGCTGGCCTGCTTCGCGTTCCTGCCGACCCGCGCCTTCCTCGACCTAACCGGGTTCGAAAACACCGATATTTTCGAGCATTGACAGCGATTGTTGCAATGCAGCATAACCCCCTGCGTCGGCCGGTCGGTTGACCGCCAGGGGATGGAGGGCCATAGTCCTTCCTATCTTGGGTGGACCGGCTGAACGGGGGCGAAGACGGTCGCCAGGCTCAACCCAGAATGTCGTGCCAAACGATGACCCCATCGATCGGACCAAGCCGGTAGCGCTGGCGGATGCCGAAAGACGCCACAGATAACGCGATCGGCGTGGCGCGGCGCGTGCTGCGCACCGAGCTCGCCGGGCTGTCCGCGCTGATCGAGGGGCTCGATGCGCGCTTCGCCGCGGCGGTGGATCTGCTCGCGGCGACCGCGGGCCGCGTCACCGTCACCGGCATGGGCAAGAGCGGCCATGTCGGACATAAGATCGCCGCCACCTTCGCTTCGACCGGCACGCCGGCGCAATTCGTTCATCCCGCCGAGGCGAGCCATGGCGATCTCGGCATGATCGCGCCCGGCGACGCGGTTCTCGCGCTCTCCAATTCCGGCGACACGGCCGAGCTCAGCGATGTCGTCACCTATACAAGGCGGTTTCGCATCCCGCTGGTGGCGATGACACGGCGCGACAGCAGCGTCCTGGGGGGCGCGGCCGATGTCGCGCTGATCCTGCCGGCCTCGGAGGAAGCCTGCCCGATGGGCTTGGCGCCCACCACCTCGACGA
>JBJKPV010000034.1:0-2634 GCA_046706015.1 Allostellaceae bacterium
ATCCCGAGATGATCAAGGAAGTGCTCGACGTGATGATCGCGCTCGCCGAGGAAGGCATGACCATGATCTGCGTCACCCATGAAATGGGGTTTGCCAAGCGCGTCGCCGACAAGATCGTGTTCATGGACGGCGGCGCGATCGTCGAGACGGCACCGCCGGCGCAATTCTTCACCCGGCCCCAAAGCGAGCGCGCTCAACTCTTCTTGAGCAACATCCTCGGGCATTAGGCCCTGAAGCCGGTGATATCGATGATCCGCGTCCGTCCCGGCGCGATATGGCGCTGGGCCAGGCGGTTGAAGAAGCGCTGACCGGGTCGCTCAATGAAACGATAGGTCAAGGCGGCGACGCCGACGACCACCGCGAGAAATCCGAGGGCGAGAAGATCCGCGGCGTAAGCGCTATGGAATATGAAGACCTCGGTCGGAGTCCCCGTGCCATGTAGTGGGATCATCGCGAGCCAATGCGCGCCGAGGCGGCGCTCGAGAAGCTTGCCGAGATCGAGCGCGAGCTCGAAGAGAAAGGCGTGGGTGAGGTAGATGGAATAGGACCATGCGCCGAGCCACGCGGCCGCCCCCGTCTTCATGAGACCCGACACCGGGCCAGCCTCCTCGGCGAAGACCAGCACTACGCCGGCGAAGACGAGCGGGGCGAGGAAGGAGCCTGCGCCGTACCCGGCCAAGGTCACGAAGGCGATGACGAGCGCAAGCGCCGCGATCTCTGCCGTCGAGGCCGCCCGCATTCTAAAGGCCTTGCTCTGCCACACGCGGTAGGCCAGATGGCCGAGGAAAAAACCCTCGATGCAGCGGAAGAAGCTCAGGCCGTCCGTGATGTCCATGCCGCGCGCGGAAAAGGTGCTGACAATCAGCGCGCCCGCCAGCGCAAACAGCGCGGCAAAGAATGAAATGCGCCGGCGCCGTCCTTTGGGCTCACCATTTCGCGAGGCGGCGAGGCACAGCCCGGCGAAAAGGAGGTAAGTATAGAACTCGGCGCTGATGCTCCAGCTCGGCGCGTTCCAGACCGGCGCCGCGTGAGGGCCGAAAGCTTGAACGAGCAGGAGGCTCGTCACGATCCCATTGGGCGCGTAGGGGCCCGAAAATGGTACTTGTGGCGAGTGCAAGGCATGCGCGCGCAGAAGTGCCAGCTTCGCCACTTCGAGGAGGACGAAGGCGAACAGAACCGAGGCGTGGAGCGGCCACAGCCGTCCGAATCGCCGCAGGAAGAAATCGCCGCCGTGCTGGGCGTCGTGCAGCTTTTCCATGTAGCTGTGAGTGATGACAAAGCCGCTCAAGACGAAGAAGAAATCGACGAAGAGATAGGAATCGCGCACGAAGGGCAGGGCGTAGAAATGACCCGCGGCGGGCACATGGTGAAGCGCGACGAGCAGCGCGCATATGCCTCTCCACCCGTCGAGGACGCGGAAGCGGCGAAGATCTGTCTTGGTCTTTCTGTACCTGGCGCTATGACGCTGCGCGATGGGCGCGCGGCGATCGAACCGCGGCGCCGGCGGCCCCGAGCCGGCGCGCGGACGCCGCCGCACGTGCGGCGATCAAAAGGTGCGGGTCTGCCGGAGGTACCGGCAACCAGACAACACGGCATCACCGGACGAAGTTGCGGCTTCTCCCGGCCCGCACGGCGTTGTCACGACCGTGTCAAGTCGGTGGGCAATGCTGGCGCGTGATGTTTTCTCCTTGACTCAAGAAGGCATCGCCCGGGGGCTTGGGTCGACGATTTGCTTTGGCTCGCGCGACCGCGCTTGCGCTTCACCAAGCCGCAGAGCCCGCGCACTCAGCTCTTCTTGAGCAGCATCCTCGGGCATTGATCGCGCGCCGCGCACGGGGATAGATAGGCTCACCGGCGGCCTATAACGCGCCAGAGCACGTTCCGGCGACGCGCTGAGCAATTGTTGCGAGTAATCACCCATGTCGAATACCACCTCGGATCCGCGCCTGCTTCTGCCCTTTCTCGCGCCCTTCTACCGTGTCGCCATTCCCTTTTCCTGGCTCGTGATCCGCGTCGCTTCCGGGATCGATTTGGCGATTCACGGCTGGGAGAAAGTGGCGCGGCTGCCGGTGATCATCGCCGCCTTGAGCCACGGGACGGCCGCCTCGCTCGGGCCGCAAGTCGCCCCCGTTCACACTATCGTGTTGGCGTTCTTCTAATTCGTCGGCGGCAGCGCCATCGCCTTCGGCCTCTTCACCCGGTTCTTCGCCGCGGCGGCAGCGATCGAGCTGGCGATCATCACCTTCACCGTGTTCTGGCCCAAAGGCTATCACGCTTATGAATACACGCTGCTTTGGGGCTTGGTGATGTTCGCGATCGCGCTGCGCGGCGGCGGTCCCTGGGCGCTCGATCGGTTTTTGGGCCGCGAGCTCTAAGCGGCGGCTTTCCGATCGACGATGCCGAAGCGCGTGAGCCCGCCATAGGTCGCGATCCAGAGATAGCACAGCGCCGGCACGAAGAGCGCGAGCGACAGGCCAATGTGGTCGGCGGCATAGCCGGTCAGAAGCGGAACGATCGCGCCACCGACGATGGCGAGGCATAGGAGCCCCGAGCCGCGCGGCGTCTCGGCGCCGAGGCGCTCGATGGCAAGCGTGAAGATGGTCGGGAACATGATCGAATTGCATAAACCGATCG
>JBJKPV010000035.1:0-14296 GCA_046706015.1 Allostellaceae bacterium
AGGGCGCCCGGACCCGGACCGATCTCGATCACCGAAGCGATGTCGAGCGGCGCCGCGGCGCGGGCGATCCGTCGTGTCAAATTGAGATCGAGAAGAAAATTCTGGCCGAGCGATTGCCGCGCGCTCAGGCCGAAGCGCCGGATCACCTCGCGCAGCGGCGGAAGCTCAGGCGCCGGCAGGCTGAGCGGCTCGGCGCTTGGCGGCCAACTCGCCCGCGAGCGCGGTCGCGGCGATGAGGCTCGCGGGGTTGGCGATGCCCTGTCCGGCGATGTCGCAGGCGGTGCCGTGATCGGGCGAGGTGCGGATGAAGGGAAGGCCGAGGGTGATGTTGACGCCACGATCGAAATCGATGGTCTTCAAGGGAATGAGCGCCTGATCGTGGTACATGCAAAGCGCCGCGTCATAGCGCTGGCGCGCTGCCGCGTGGAACAGCGTGTCGGCCGGCGCCGGGCCGCTCACCGCGATGCCGAGCGCGGCGAGCGCGGCCACGGCCGGCGTGATGATGTCGATCTCTTCGCGCCCGAGCGTGCCGTTCTCGCCCGCATGCGGATTGAGGCCGGCGACGGCGAGCCGCGGCCGCGCGATACCGAAGTCGCGCCGCAACGCCTCGGCGGTGATCCGCCCCGCGGTCACGATCGTCTCAGTGCGCAGCATGCGGATCGATTCCGCGAGCGGGTGGTGGACGATCACCGGCACGACGCGCAGATCGCGTGCGAGCAGCATCATCACCGGCGTCACGCCGCCGGCCAGTTCGGCGAGGTACTCCGTGTGGCCGGGATGGGAGAAGCCCGCGGCGTAGAGCGTTGCCTTCTGGATCGGGTTGGTGACGAGCGCCGCGGCCCGACCCTGCTTGACCAGATCGACCGCCTTGGCAATGGCGCCGATCACGGCCGGCGCGTTGGCGGGGTCGGGCTTGCCCGGCTCGACGGTTCGGGGCAGGGCGATCGCCAAGACCGGCAGCGCCCGGCCGAAGATTTTCGCCGCTTCCTCGGGCGCAGCGATCGCCTGGATCGGAACCGGCCAGCCGAAGCGCGCCGCGAGCCGGGCGAGACGCTCCGGATCATCGAGCAGGAAGAAGGGGCGCAGCCCCGCCTCGTCGCGCTGAAGCCAGGCCTTGAGCGTGATCTCGCCGCCGACTCCGGCTGGCTCGCCGATGGTCAGGGCGAGCGGCGCACTCATTCGCGGATGTCGATATAGGCGTTGCGCCGCAGATCGCGCAGATAGCGCCGCGACATCTGCTCCATGCGCTGACGGAATATCTGATCATAGACCTCGTCGTGCGTCGGCATCGGGGAAGGCGGGTCGACGCGGCGGCAGACCATGACGACGCCGATGCCGCCGCGGGCCGGGATCGGCTTGCTCGGTTCGGCGACCTTGAGCGCGAGCACCGTGGCGCGCAATTCGGGCGAAAGATCGCCGGCACGGATGTTCGGCGTCTGGGTCGAGAGTTGCGGCGCCGCGTCGCGTGCGATCTTCGCCATCTCGCCGCAGCTCTTGGCGGTGTCGGTGAGGTGTTGCGCCTCGGCCGTCACGCGCTGCCGCTCCTGCGGCGTAGCGTCCGCCGCCAGGGGAAACACGACTTCGACGAGGCCCAACTGGGTATCGTCCACGGACACTTTCCCCGGCGTGCGGCGGTCGATCAGGAGAAAGATGTAATAACCGGCGGGCGTCCGGATCGGGTAGGAAATCTGGCCCGGATTCATGCGCGCGATCGCCTCGTCGAGCGGCGGCCCGAACTGCGTCGGCGTCACCCAGCCGATATCACCGCCCGTGGCGGCGCTGGGCGATTGCGAGAATTGCTGGGCCAAAGCCGCGAAATTGGCGCCCTGGCGGACCTGATTGATCAGCCGGTCGGCGAGCGCCTTTACCTCGGGGGCCTGCGTTGGATTGTCGATGGCGAGGAAGATTTCCGCGACGTGGCTCTGGGGCTTGCCGAAATCGGCCTTGATGCGGGTGATCTCGTCATTGACCTCGGCATCCGAGACCGTGACGTCCGACGAGTAGCGCGCCTGGACGACCTTGTTCCATGTCAACGAAGCGGTGATCTGATCGACCAGCGAGCGGCGATCGATGCCGGCGCGCTTGAGATAGGCGTCGAGGCCGCCCTTCGGCATGTTGTTGCGCGTCTCGATTCCGCCCAGCGCTTTGTCGATCTCGTTCTTGTCCACCGATACCTTGAAACGGGCCGCTTCCTGCATCTCGAGCTTTTCGTCGATCAGCGTTTGCAGGACGCGCTTGGTCAATTCCTGGCGGTTTTGCGGCGTGTCCGGGATGCCCGAGGTACGCATGATGAGGTTGAGGCGCGCATTGACATCGTCGACCGTGACGATGTCGTTGTTGACGACCGCGATGATGCGCGTGACCTGGGCCTGCGCCGTGGTGGCGAGAACCAGCGCGAAGGCAAAACCTAACAACCATTTCATAAGCAAGCCACAACGCCGTTTCCGTCCCGCTGCGGCGTCTATATAAAGGGAAATGCCGCAAATCCCAAGGGGATGACTCGATCCTCGCGCGCCGCACCGATCCATGTTCAGAACCCGAAGGGCTGGACGGAGACGTCGCCGAGATTCTTGAAGACAAAGGTGAGCACGAAGGACGTCCCCGAGCGCACATCGCCGAAGCTGATGCCGCTGCGCCGGATCGTGCCCGTGACCGCGAGGCAGTCGTCGCGATAGGTGATCTGGAGCGCCGAATTGAGGCTCGAGGCGCCGTTGTTGAGGTTCTGGGTATGCGTTATCTGGGCCGACCAGTTGGGCGTCAGTTGCGCCGTGATCGTCGTGCTGATCTGCCGCGCCGGCAGCGCCGAGGGAATGCCGGGGATGCTGGAGGTCGCGATGTAGCTGATGCCGGCTTGAAGGTTCGCCGGTCCGCCGCTCACGCCGATCTCCTGCCGGCGCATCGCGAAGTCCTGACCATCGACGCGCGCCCGATAGAACAGGTCGAAGTAGCCGCCCGGTGAAATCTGCAATCGGCCGACGATGTCAGAGCGGCGGTGGTCGAGACCGGCGCCGAGCGGAAAAGGGGTCTGACGCTGGAAGCGGTAGCTCTCGCCGATGAGGATCTGGCTGCTGCCCGCAACGGGGTTGTAGACGCCGGCATGGATGCCGTAATCGACCCGTTGCCCGCCATCGACGCGGTCGAGGCCGGGAAACCGGTTCGCGCGGAACAGATCGCTGTCGTCGAACTCGAAGCTCTGCGCGTCTTCGTTCGGAATCGTCGCGGGGTTGCCGCCGAGCGGCGCCGCGAAGATCGCGGCGATCGGCTCGATCAGGGTAGTGAAGGTCTCGCCCGGGCGAATGAGTGGGTAGCGCCATTTGAGCGCGACTTGCGGAAAGATTCGGCCCGCTGCCCTGGTTTCGTTCTCGGAGAAGCCCGCGGTCGGCGTCAGGGCGCTGTCGTAGCCGTCGCCGCGCAGGCTGGCGGTGAACTGATAGACGTCGCCGATCGGGCCATTGAAGGGCAGACGCCAGTTCGCACCCGCGGAGAGCCGCCTTTCCCGGAAACCGGTATGCGGTGCCATCAGGTTGAGCGCGTTGCCGGTCACCTCCCACCGTCCGCCGACGCTGTCTACCGGCGTCGTCAGCGTGTAGCTCGCGACCGGGAGGACGATCGGCTCGTTCGCGATGCTATAGGTCGGATTGAGGTTCTGAAACGCATAGGCGGCGATGTTGCCGTAACTTGAGCGGCCGAAATTCTCTGCATAGAGGTGATCCGAGAGGTAGTTGGTCGTGTAGTTGAAATGATAGCGCTGCAAATAGCTCTGATCCGTGGTGGCGAGGCCCTTCAGCCCGACGCGCCAGGCATCGTTCAGATCCCAAAGCCCGTCGGCTTGGAGATGGCCGCGCACGCGGCTGCTGCTCGCCGCGACGGTCGAGATGCGCGGGTCGATCGTCTTGCTGCCGACCGTGACGCTCGTGTCGGTCGCGAGAACGCCGTTGCTGAAGCGTTGGCGGTACTGGCCATCGAGCACCGTGCCGCCCGCGGTGGTGAAGATCGGGCGGAAGGTCGCGTCCTTGTCGGGACCCAGGACCTGATAATAGGGGATGCCGATGCGAAACCCGTTCGAAGCGTCATTGCCGACGATCGGCGGGAGGAAGCCGCTGGCGCGCTTCACTGAAGGATCGGGCTGCGACATATAGGGCGAGTAAAAGACCGGAATCCCATCGATTTCCATCACCGCGTCGCGGAATTCGATGAGCTTGGTCTCCTTGTCGTCGGTGATCTGCTCGGCCTTTATCTGCCAGACCGGCGGGTGCGTCGGATCGCTCGCGCAAAGCTCGCACGGCGAGTATACGCCGCGGCGCACCTCGGTGCGGATGCCCGCGACGCGGCGCGCGGTATTGCCCGCCATCCGCGATCCGTCGGACAGCAGCATGCGCACGTCCTTGATGAAACCGTCGCGAAAATTGTCGTGCAGCTCCATGAAGTCGGCGAAGGCGACGTCACCGTCGGCTCCCAACAGGCTGACATGGCCCGACGCCGTGACGGTATCGGTGTGCTGGTCGTAGGTGACGGTGTCCGCCAGCAGGATTTGCTGGTTTTGGCTCAGCTCGACATGGCCCTTGGCAATGGTCAAGCCGCGCGCCTGGTCGTATTGTATTTCGTCGGCGGTGACGAGGACGGGCGTGGTGTTGCTCTGCTTGGCGCGGTCCGCGGTCGCGGCCTGCCCGCGCGGCGGCGCGAGACAGGCGGTCAGACCCATGACCACCAGCATGATCGCGGCGCTGCGCATCGCGATCAGCCATCCTCCAAATGCAGCAGTAGACTGGTTCCGAGCAGCCAGGTCACCCCGGTCGGTGTCCAGGCGGCAAGCGCGACCGGGATAGTGGCCGAAAGTCCGAGTGCCAAGACCAAATTTGAGAGAAAGTAGAGCGCGAAGCCGCAGGCGATTCCGGCGCCGATCATCAGCGTCGTGCCGCCGCGGCGCTGCATCCGAAGGCTGAAGCTCGCCGCGATCAGCACCATCGCCGCGTAGAGAAACGGCCGCGCGAGCAGGGCATTGAAATAGAGGCGGTGACGGGTGGAGGAGAATCCGGAATTGTCGAGCAGGCGGATGAAGCCGGGGAGCTCCCAGAAGGACATAGTCTCTGGCGAGGCGAAACTGTCCTGGATCTTGCGCGTGGTGAGGTTCGTCGGAACGTCGAGACGCTTGAATGGCTCCAAGGGCTGGTTCGGCTGCCATTCATAGCCGTCGGTGACGTCCCAGGCGCCGTTTTGCAGCACCGCCTCCTTGGCATCGATCCGCTTGACGAGGCGGGTGTCGTCGGCGAGGAACAGGATCATGACGTTTTGAAGCGCCCGGTCGTTCACGGAAAAGCCGCTGGCGTGGACGATCGCGTGATTTCCTTCGGCGTCGCTCTGCCGCAGCCAGAGTCCCGATCGCGACAGCGCCAGCTGGTCGCCGCCGCCACGCAGGACGCGGTTCTCGAGCTGCTCGTAGCTCGCCTGCATCACGGATGCGATCGGCGTGAAGAGCGTGACCACGGCGACGCCGACGAGAAAGGCGCCCGCGACCGGCGGGGCGAGAAACTGCCAGACGGAGATTCCGGCTGCGCGCGCGACGACCAGCTCGTGGCTGCGCGTTAGATGCCAGAACGCCATCATTGTCCCGAAGAGGATGGCGAAGGGCATAATCTGCTGGGCCATGAAAGGCTGCTTCAGCGCCGCCATTTCGAGCAGAACGAGGAGCGTCGCATCCGGCCGCGTGCCCGAGCGCCGAATGAGGTCGATATAGTCGAGGATGAAGACAATGCTCGCCATCGCTAGGAAGATGCCGGTGCACCAGCCGAAAAATTGCTTCGCGATGTAGCGGAAGAGGGTGGTCCAGGGCGACATCGATTACTCGGCGGGTTGGTTGGCGAGACGGCGACGCAGATGCGGCGCGCCGTCGCGCCACAGCAACCAGAGTGAACCAAGAAGCGGCAAGGCGAGATTGGCGTAAATCAGGGGCAAAGCCACCGCCGAGCGCGTTGCCAGATTCTGCAGCGCGACGTCGACGACTTCGATCGCGAGAGCGAGGAGGATCGCGACGAGGACCCGCCGCCCCTGGCCGCGCCGGTTGAACTCCCCAGTGAGTAGGCACGCGACCGGGAGCAAGGCCATGGCCAGCGCGGCGAGCGGCCCGGCGAGGCGCATGTTGAGCTCGACCAGGACGGCGCGTCGCAAATCGGGGTCCTCGTTCTTGCGCAATCCGGCCAACAGATTGCCGGTATAGCGCTCGTCGACTTGGCGGTCGCGCACCCCTGGCGCATCGTCGAAGCCCGAGAGCTCAAGCGTGTATTTGTCGAAGCGGAGGACCGAGAGGTGGCCATTCGCGACGTTCCGCTGCTGGCGTGTGCCGTTGACGAGGAGGAGGCGCGGGCCCTGCGGCGTGTTCGCCATCGCGCCGCGCTCGGCGAAGACGGTGACCGGCCGTTCCGGCTGTCGATCGTCGTAGATCAAAATGCCGATCAGTTCGCCATCCTCGGCGCGGCTCTTGACGTAGACCATCAGCTTGTCGGAGATGGTGTTGAAGACACCGTCCTGGACCAGAACCGAGGCGAACCGGTTCCGGATCTCGAATTGCAGGTCCTTGAACGCGCGATTGGCCGCCGGCAGGAAATAGAGCGACAGCGCATAGAGCAGAACGGTCGCCGCGGCGCCCGTCAGAAGCGCCGCGCGCGCCAGCGCGAGCGGGCTTACACCGGCGGCGCGCATCACGACCATCTCGCTCTCGGCGATCAGCTTGTTGTAGACGAAGAGGACGGCCGCGAAGACTGCGATCGGCAGGACCGCATCGATGAAGCGCGGCAGGATGAGAATTGCGAGATGAAGGAAGACGCCGACCGAGAGGCCGCGATTGACGATGAGATCGATCAGGCGCTGCGCCTGAATCAGCCAGATGGCGAAGCTGAGGATGACGCACACCGACAGCGTCACCAGCACCGCCTGCCGAAACATGTAGCGCGTCATTCCCCGCATGCGGCGGATTATAAGAGGCGCCGAAGGGCCGAGCCTAGTCTGGATTTGGCTCGGCTCGGCGTTTGCCGGCCCCATGTCGAACCGCCGCGCCGGCGAGAATGACTTGCGGCGCGCCCGCCGGCGTGAAAGTCTGGCCGGCTCGGCGGCCGAGCCGGGCGCGGCAGGACAGGGTTTCTTGATGCAGCATGCGCGTGAGCCGTGGCGTCTCTCGTTCGGTGCGTTTCTTGCGCTCTTCGCCGTTCTGACGCTGCTTTCGGCGGTGCCGCTGCTTCTGACCCCGCTGCCGCCGCTGCTCGATTATCCGAATCATCTCGCGCGCATGCATCTCCTGACGTCGCCACCCGCATTGCCGCTGCGGCAATTCTTGGTGGTGGCGTGGGCGCCGCTGCCGAATCTGGCGATGGACGGCGTCGTCCCGTTTCTCGCCGACGCGATGCCGCTCGCCTGGGCGGGAAAGCTTTTCATCCTCTTGACCTTCGTCTTGCTTGCTGGCGGCACCGCGGCGATCCATCGCGTTCTCTTTCGGCGCTGGTCGGCATGGTCCTGCCTTGCCTTCCTGTTGCTCTATACAAGGCTGCTGCTTTGGGGCTTTACCGGGTACCTCTTCGGATGCGGACTCGCCCTTTGCGGCTTCGCCGCCTGGCTTGCCTTACGGCCGCGGCATTGGCTGGTACGCCTGCTCGCCGGTTGCGTCATCGCGACGGCGGTCTATTTCGCCCATCTCCTCGCCTTCGGCGTCTATGCGGTGATGATCGCCTCCTTCGAATGGGGCGAGATCTGGCGCCTTCGTCCGCGACTCGGCGGCGCGGCGCGTGCGCTCGCGATCGGAGGCCTCCCGTTCCTTCCCGCGCTCGTCCTCATGGCGCAGGATTCCGCGCCGGGGCGGATCGCTTTCGGTAATCCACTGCGCAAATTCGACCTGCTCTTCAGCGTCTTCGACAATTACAGCCGACCCTTCGATGTCGCCTGCTTCGTGCTTGCCGTTCTGGCTTTCGCCCTGGCCTTTCAGCGGCGCTGGGTCAAGCTCGCGCCCGAAATGGCCGGCCCGCTGATCGGCCTTACAATTCTTTACCTCGCCCTGCCGACTCAGCTTTTCACCGCCTCGGGCGCCGATCGCCGCATTCCGATGATGATCTTCCTTGCGCTGATCGCGGGGAGCTGCTGGGCCGAGCCGCGCCCCGCGCTGCGGCGATGGTTTCTCGGGGGCGCGGGCGTGCTTTTCGTCGTGCGCCTCGCGGTCATCGCCGCGGTCTGGCAGGCGGGCGGCAAGCTTTATGAGCGCCTAATCCCGGGACTCGACGTCGTTCCGCGCGGCGGCTGTCTCGCATCATCCTTCGATCCTCGGGGTATCGAGGTCCAGAAAATCCCGCTCACCCATTTCGCGACCTTGGCGGTGGCGCGCCGCGACGCGTTCGTCACCACGATCTTCGCCTATCCGTTCCAGCAACCGATCGCCCTGACGCGGCGGGCGCGGCGACTCGCCGCGCTCTTGGGATTTGGCACGCTGTGGCAAGCCTTCGTCGATGGCACACGGCCATTGCCGCCGGCGGCTGCGACGGCGCTCGCTCAATGTGGCTATGTCGCCTTTGCCGGATCGCGGCCCTTCTCGCTCGCCAACTAGGCGGGACTCGAGCCGGCTTTCGTCACGCCGCGCTTCCAAATCTACCGCGTGGCGCCGCCGCAAGCGCCGGCGTCGTGATGCCGCCGCTTGCTCTCTTGATCCCCACCGGATCGGACCTCGCCGGTTGGCTGGGCGTCTTCTTCGCCTGCCTTGTCCTGATGGGTCTGGGACGCCTGCTGAGCGCCGGACGTGCCACGCCCGAAGCAGCGTTGATCGCCGGCTGGGGGGGCGCGGTGCTGCTGCTGACCGCGTGGGGCGTCGCGACCGCGGCGAGCCTTCGCCTGCCGGCCATTGTGCTCGCGGCGGCGGGGCTCGCGGCCTTGGCGTTGCCGCGCTGGCGGCTGTCCCGCGCCGAGTGGCGTGCCGTGGCGCGCCTGCTCGTTCTCGCGTTGCCGCTCCTTGCCGTGATGGCGAGCGCGCGGCCGAGTCTTCCCGATACCTGGCTCAACCTCTTGCCCAACGCGGCGTATCTCTACGATCACGGCTTTTTTCCCGCCGACGCGCGGCCCGCGGCGCATTCCTTCATCGCCGGCGCGCCTTACAACATGCAACTCGCTTCCTTCATCGCGAACTTGGTCACGCCGGGCTTCTCGCTCACGGCGATGATCGATCTCAACATCCTGTTGCAGCTCGCGGCCGGCTTGCTGCTGGCGCGGCTCGCCAGCGGAAACGACGCGGTGGCGCCTTCCTGGACAATGACGGCGCTCGGCATTCTGCTGGCGACCGCGCTCAATCCCGGTTTCGATCCGCGCTATCACTTGTCGGATTACAGCGAGCCTTCGGTCACCGTGACGGTCGCCTTTGCCGGGTGGTTCGCGGCGCGCGCGCTCGACCGCATCCATGGCGGGCGCGATGCGCGGCTCGATTTCTGGTTGCTGGCGTTGAGCTTGGCGGCGCTCGTCAACATCAAGCAAGAGAGCATCATGCTGGTCGCGGGCGTGCTCGCGGCTGCGCTCTGGCTTGTCGTCATGGCGCGCGGCCCGCGCCGTCCCGCGCTCACCGCGCTCGGGCTCGCGGTGCTGCCCGCGGCGCTGCTCTATCTCTTGTGGCGCTGGTATGTGCTCAGCCATTTCGAGCTCGGCGAGCTCAAGAATTTGCCGCCCTCCGCCTGGCATGTGCACGAAATTCCGCAGATCCTTGCTGCGATGGCGGGGGAAGCCGCTCAGAAAGTCGTGCTCTTCCTCCCGCTGATCGCCCTCATCGCCGTCGCTCTGTGGCGCCTAGCCCATCGGCAGCTCGATCTCGCCACGCGCCTCGCTGTCATGGGCGCGGGCGTCGCGCTCGTCTACAACGCCGGGCTGGTTTTCGCCTATGTCGCGCATTTCGAGGGCCAGATGGGAACCGATGCGCATTCCTACTTTCGCTACAATACGCATCTGGGCCTGCTGCTGATGGCGGCCTATGTGCTGCTGCTGCGATCCTGGAACTGGAAGCGTCTCGTCGCGCGCTGGCGGCGTGCGGTTCCGGCGCTCATCATCGCGCTCGTCCTGCTCGATCCCTTTCCCTTCCTGCGCATGCTGCGCTTCGATCTCGAAGTGCCGAATCTGCGCGTCTGGCAGCTGGCGCGTGAGGCTGCGCCGCGGATCGCTGATGGCGAGCGTCTCGTCCTCGTGCTGCCCGGCGACAATGGCAGCGTACGGCCGGCACTTGAAAGCGTGCTGCGCTACGCGCCGCCGCGCCGCCCCGCGATCGATCTGGCGGTGGCGCCCGATCTCGCCGCCGCGCATGCGCTTCAAGGCTACGATCACGCGCTGGTCTCCTGTCTCCCCGCCGCCGAAGGGGGCGCGCCTCAAGGGAGCGCGGCGCTGCTGACGCGCGACAGGGCGGGCTGGAAGACCGACGCGGTCTGGCCTTATGCGCCGGTGCCGGTCCATGCGCGCTGGTCGCAGGTCCTCGCGCCGCAGGCGCTGTGCCTCGGCCGTTGACTCCGACGCGGCGAGGTTCTATCGCCCGTTCAACACGGAAGGTTCGAGGATCGATCCCATGAAGATCAACTTCGCCGCGCTGCGATTGCCGCGCACGGGTACGGTTGTGTGCGCGGTGATGGAGAATCGCAAGCTGTCGCCGACGGCCGATCATCTCGACAAGGCGAGCGGCGGCGCCATCCGCCGTGCGATCGCCGCGAGCCGCTTCACCGGGCGCGGCGACGAAACCTTGACGATCCTCGCGCCGGCCAAACTCGAACTCTCGCGCGTGCTGCTGATCGGTGTCGGCAAGGCGAATGCGGGAGACCGGAATGCCAATCACAATCGCGGCGGCGCGATCCTCGGTCAGCTCAACGCCGCGGGCGAGCAGGCTGCCGTCGTCGCGATCGACGTGAAGGGGCAGGAAGGTGCGCGCACGGCCGCCGATCATGCTTATGGCGCGCGGCTCAAATCATACCGCTTCGATAAATACCGTACCAAGGAGAAGCCCGAACAGAAGCCTTCGATGAAGGAACTCACTTTCCTTCTCGCCAATCCGAAATCGGCCGAGCGCCATTTCGCGACGCTCGACAAGATCGCCGAGGCGGTGTTCTTCACGCGCGATCTCGTTTCGGAGCCCGCCAACGTCATCTATCCCGAGACGCTCGCCGAAGAAGCGCGCAAGCTCGCCGGGCTCGGTGTCGAGGTTGAGATCCTCGACGAAAAGCAGATGAAGCGGCTGGGCATGAACGCGCTCTTGGGCGTGGCGCAGGGCAGCGCGCGGCCGCCGCGGCTCGTCGTCATGCAGTGGAAGGGCAATCCCGGCGCCCGCAACAAGGCGCCGGTGGCGTTTCTCGGCAAGGGCGTGACTTTCGACACCGGCGGCATCTCGATCAAGCCTGCCGGCGGCATGGAAGACATGAAATGGGATATGGGCGGCGCGGGCGTAGTGATCGGCCTGATGAAGGCGCTCGCCGGCCGCAAGGCCAAGGTCAACGCCGTCGGCATCTGCGGCTGCGTCGAGAACATGCCCTCGGGCACGGCGCAGCGCCCGGGCGACATCGTCAAATCCATGTCGGGCCAGACCGTCGAGGTGCTCAATACCGATGCCGAAGGCCGACTCGTGCTGTGCGACGCGCTGTGGTACTGCCAGGATCGCGTCAAGCCGCAATTCATGATCGATCTGGCGACCTTGACTGGCGCGATCATCGTCGCGCTCGGGCACGAGCATGCCGGGATCTTCTCCAACTACGAGCCGCTCGCGGCTCGGCTCACGGCCGCGGGCCGCGCCGTCGGCGAGAAGCTCTGGCGCATGCCGCTCGCCGAGGCCTATGACAGGATGATAGATAGCGACGCCGCCGACGTGAAAAATATCGGCGGGCGCGATGCCGGCAGCATCACGGCCGCGCAATTCCTGCAGCGCTTCGTCAACGGCGTGGCTTGGGCGCATCTCGACATCGCCGGCGTCACCTGGTCGAAGAAGGACGCGCCGACCGTGCCCAAGGGCGCGACCGGCTTTGGCGTGCGCCTGCTCGACCGCTTCGTCGCCGAGCACTACGAGGGCTGAGACGCTGAGCGAGATCGGCTTCTACCATTTGAAGACGACGCCTTTGGAGCGCGCCTTGCCGCGGCTCTTGGAGCGCGCGCTGAAGGACGGGCATCGCGTCGTCGTCGTCGCCGGATCGAGCGAACGGGTCGATCATCTCAACCAGGTGCTCTGGACCTACGACGATGCGAGCTTCCTGCCGCATGGCAGTGCCCGCGACGGCAATGCGGCGCGCCAGCCGATTTTTCTCGGCGAGGCTGAGACCAATCCGAACCAGGCGGACATGCTCGTGCTGGTCGATGGCGCCAGGGCGCGCGATGTGGGCGGCTTCACCCGCATCTGCGACATGTTCGACGGCAATGACGAGAGCGCGGTCGATGCGGCGCGCCGGCGCTGGCGCGAGGCGAAGGCGGCGGGGCTCGGCCTTACTTATTGGGAGCAGACCAGCGCCGGATGGGTAAAGCGCGCCGCTGAGGGCGGCGGTTGAAGGCGCAGGGCGCCCCCGCTATACCCTCGCCGCAACAGGAGCGGATCTCTTCATGGCTGTCGAACGTACCCTCTCGATCATCAAGCCCGACGCGACGCGGCGGAACCTCACGGGTCAAATCAATGCGCGCTTCGAGGCGAAATCGCTGCGCATTGTCGCGCAGAAGCGGCTGCAACTTAGCCGTGCACAGGCAGAGGCCTTTTACGCGGTCCACAAAGCGCGGCCGTTTTTCGGCGACCTCGTCGCCTTCATGATTTCAGGCCCCGTGGTCGTACAAGTGCTCGAGGGCGAGAACGCCGTTGCCCTCAACCGCGATATAATGGGCGCGACCGATCCGAAAAAGGCCGCTGCCGGTACGATCCGCCGCGACTTCGCCGAATCGATCGAGGCGAATTCGGTGCATGGCTCCGATTCGGCTGAAAACGCAGCGACGGAGATTGCTTTCTTCTTCGCCGGGATCGAGATTCTACCCTGATCCCGCGCCAACGCCGGCGCGTCCGGGCGCGTGCATGCCTATAAAATAAGCATTTGTTTCGAAAGCCTTTTTTATCGTCCTTGGGCTAGAACCACGGCCATGACAGGGCGTGGGTCGAAGCGGGGGAAGGACCGCGAGGGCGAAGGGCGGGGGCGGCTAAAGGCGCGGCGGAGTGATGCCGCGCACGTGCTTGCGAAAGCGCAGGAGATCGCTGCGCTTGGCAGCTGGGAAATCGATTTCGGCACCGGCACAGTCGCCGCTTCGATGGAGACGCATCGTCTTTTGGGCTGGCCGCCGCAAACCCGTCCGAGCGTGCGGGCCATGCTCGACAAGGTTCATCCCGATGATCGGCCGGCGGTCGAAAATTGGATCGCGCCGCCCGAGGACGGACGGCCGCGCGCGGAGGAGTGTTGCTTTCGCGTGCTGGGTCGCGACGACAAAGCCACTTGGCTTTACGGCCGCAGCAGCGCGGCGCTGAACGCAGCCGGTCGCCTCGTGCGGCTGACGGGTACCGTGCAGGATATGACCCGTCTCATCGCGATCGAGCGCGAGGCGCATCAGCAGGCGAGCTTTTATCGCGGCATCTTCGAGAATTCGCTGCTCGGCATTTTCCAGAGCACCGCGAGCGGCCAGTACATCACGGCCAACGCGGCCTTGGCCCGGATTTACGGTTACGATAGCCCGAGCACGCTGCTCTCCGCGCTCACCGATATCGGCGGTCAGCTCTACGTCGATCCCACGCGGCGCGATGCCTTCGTTGCGCAGATGCGCGAGAAGGGCCTGGTGTCGAGCTTTGAATCGCAGGTCTATCGCCGCGACGGAACGGTGATCTGGATCTCGGAGAATTGCCGCGAAGTTCGGGCGCATGACGGCACGTTTCTCTATTACGAAGGCGTGGTCGAGGAGATCACGGCGCGCAAGCGCACCGAGGAGGAACTTCGCGCGGCCATGGACGCGATGAAGGCGGCGAGCCGCGCCAAGTCGGAATTTCTCGGCACGATGAGCCACGAGCTGCGCACGCCGCTCAACGCGATCATCGGCTTTTCGGAAGTGATCCATGGCGAGTTGCTTGGGCCCGTCGGCGTGCCGGCCTATAAAACCTACGCGGCCGACGTGATCAATAGCGGCCGGCATCTCCTCACCGTCATCAACGATATTCTCGACTTCGCCAAGGCCGAGTCCGGCCGCCTGGCGCTGCGCGAGGAGTGCCTGAACTTATCGGCGCTCATCGAGGAGGCCGTGCGGTTCCTGCAGCAACGCGCCGTGACCGGGGGGCTGCGCCTGAGCGTCGATCTGACCCCGG
>JBJKPV010000036.1:0-4537 GCA_046706015.1 Allostellaceae bacterium
CGCGTCACCTGCCGCGACTGGTTTCAGCTCTCGCTGAAGGAGGGCTTGACCGTCTATCGCGACCAGGAATTTTCCGCGGATATGGGCAGCCGCGCGGTACGGCGCATCGCCGATGTGCGCCGCCTGCGCGCCGCGCAATTCCCCGAGGATGCCGGGCCCCTCGCCCATCCGGTGCAGCCCGCGCAATATATCGAGATCGACAATTTCTACACCGCCACCGTCTACAACAAGGGCGCCGAGATCGTGCGCATGATCGAGACCCTTCTCGGCCGGGAAGGGTTCCGGAAGGGGATGGATCTCTATTTCAAGCGCCATGACGGCAAGGCGGTGACGATCGAGGATTTCGTCGCCGCAATGGCGGACGCGAACGGCGCCGACTTCGCCCATTTCCTGCGCTGGTACAAGCAAGCCGGAACGCCGGAATTGACCGTCGAGGACCGCTATGACGCTGCCAGAAAATCCTACGAGCTGACGGTGACGCAAAAGACGCTGCCGACACCGGGTCAGAGCGACAAGGAGTCGCTGGTCGTTCCGCTGGCGATGGGATTGCTCGCGCCTGACGGACGTGAGATGCCGACACGGCTCGAAGGCGAGGCGGAAGCGCGGCGGGGCACGCGCGTGCTGATGCTGAGCGCCGAGCGGCAAAGCTTCCGCTTCGTCGATGTCGAGGCGCCGCCAGTGCCCTCGCTGCTGCGCGGTTTCTCGGCGCCGGCGCGGTTGAAGGGCGTCCCGCTGGCACGGCAGAAATTCCTGGCGCTCAACGACAGCGATCCCTTCGCGCGCTGGGAAGCGGGTCAGCGCGTCGCGGCCGAATTGCTGCTCGGCCTTGTTCAATCTTATCGGCGAGGCGAAACCTTGACCCTCGATCCCGATCTCGTCACGCAGATGGAGCGCGCGCTCGCCGGCGGCGAGAGCGATCCCGCTTTTGCCGCGGAAGCGATGGCGCTGCCTTCAGAGGCTTTTCTCGGCGACCAGATGGACGCGGTCGATGTCGAGGCGATCCATGCCGTCCGCCAATTCGCACGCGGCGAGATCGGCAAGGCGCTGCAGGCGAAGCTCGTCGCAGCTTACGACCGCCTCGCCGAGCGCGGGCCTTACCGCGCCGATGGCGCGGCGATCGGACGGCGCGCCCTGCGCAACACGGTGCTCGCCTATCTCGCGGCGGCCGACAGCGAGACCGGCGTCGCGCGCGCCAAGGCGCAATTCGATAAAGGCGCCAATATGACCGACGTGCTCGCCGGTTTGAGCGTGCTGTGCGAGTTCGAACACCCGGCGCGGGTCGAGGCGCTCGCCGCCTTTTACGATAAATGGAAAGGCGACGATCTCGTCATCGACAAATGGTTCACCCTCCAGGCGATGTCGTCGCTTCCCGCCACCCTCGCCCGCGTCCGTGAGCTCACGCATCATCCGGCCTTCACGATCAAGAATCCGAACCGGCTGCGCTCGCTCGTCGGCGCCTTCACCCAGGCCAATCAGCTGCGTTTCCACGAGGCGAGCGGCGGCGGCTACGCCTTTCTCGCCGATCAGGTGATGACGCTCGACCCGCTCAACCCGCTGATGGCCTCGCGCCTCGTGCAGCCGCTGGGTCAGTGGCGCCGCCAGGATGCCGCGCGCCAGGCGCTGATGAAGCGCGAGCTCGAACGTGTGCTGGCGCTGCCCAATCTCAGCAAGAACACTTACGAGATGGTGACGAAGAGCCTCGGCTAGGTAAGCGGCTCCGCATCGAGCCGCATCGCCACGCCTTCGAGGCCGGACCGCGCGGCGGGATAGCGCTCGGCGACGAGCGGATCGTGGCCGGGGATGATGTGGCGCGGCGAGGCGGCGAGGCGCCGCAGCGTCTCATGGCCTTCGAGCATGGCGGCGACGTTGTAGACGACGGGAAAGGCGCGTCGCTGGTCGAGATGGGCGTAAAGATGCGCCGCGTCGGAGGCGAGCACGACCGGGCCGCGCCGCGTCATCACCCGCACGGATTGCAGGCCCATCGTGTGGCCGCCGATGAAATGGAGGCTCAAGCCCGGCGCCAACTCCACGGCGCCGTCATGAAAAAGCACGCGTCCGGCAAAGACCCGGCGCACCAGCCCGACCACGTTCTCGACATCGAGCGCCTCCTTGAAGGTCGGATGGCACATCGTGCGGCCGGTGCAGAACTCCATCTCGCGGTCCTGGATGTGGAAGGTCGCGTTGGGAAAGAGCTCGAGCCCGCCGACATGGTCGTAATGCGTGTGGGTGATGATCACGTCCTCGACCTTGTCCGCATCGACGCCGATGGTCTTCAATGCCTCCGCCGGCGAGCGCAGATATTGGCGGCCGCGCAGTCGCGCCTGCTCGGCGCCGAAGCCGGTATCGACGATCCAGGTCCTGCCGCCGCCCTGGATCGCCCAGACGTAATAGTCGAGCGGCATCGAGGCATCGTGTGGATCGCCGCCGAGGAAATTGTCGGTCGCGCGCCGCTCGTGCCGCGCATAGCGCAGGGCATAGACTTCATAGATTTCCATTATCGCGCCTGTTCCTCGCTCAATTCCCCGACTTCACCTCGACCCCGGCCCAATCTTCGATCACCTTGACGATCTCGGTGAAATCCGATTGCGCGCCGCGCTCGCTATTGGCGAGCTGCCACAGCATCTTGACCGCGCCACCGACCCACATCGGCACTTGCAGCGCCTCGGCCTCCTCGAGGCAGAGCCGCACATCCTTGTACATGAGCCCGGTGGCGAAGCCCTGGGCGAAGCGGCGGGGCAAGATCTCGTTGGGAAATTTGGTCTCGGTCGCGGTGTTGCGCCCGGTGCCGGAATTGATGATCTCGATCATCAGCTGGGGATCGAGCCCGGCTTTCACCCCCATCACCATCGCCTCGGCCGTTACCGCCATCGAGGTCGCCGAGAGGATGTTGTTGCAGAGCTTCATCGCCTGGCCCATGCCCGGCCGCGCGCCGACGAAGAAGACCTTGCCGAAATTCGCCAGGAGGGGCTCGACCCGGCTGACGAGATCACGCGGACCCGAGGCCATGACCGCGAGCGTGCCTTTGCGCGCGCCTGCGACGCCGCCCGAAACCGGCGCATCGACGAGGGCAATGCCCTTCTCGGCGACACCCGACATCACGGCCGCGGTCGTGCGCGGCCCGGTGGTCGAGAGGTCGATCAGGATCTTGGCACGGCTTCCCGCGATGACGCCGTCGCGTCCCAGTGCCTCACCCTCGACGTCGCGGGGCTCCGGCAAGCTGAAGAGCACGATATCGGCCTGATCCGCCACCTCGCGCGAGCTTCGCGCTTGCCGCGCCCCGCGCGCCGCCAGCGACGCCATGGTCTCGTCGCGGATGTCGTAGATCGTGAGGCGATGCCCGGCATCGATGAGTCGGCTTGCCATCGGTCCGCCCATATTGCCGACGCCGACAAAGCCAAGATGCTCGGCCATGGAATCCTCCCGATTGCAATGCGGCGCCGCCTGCTCGCAAGACGGCAGCCCGTCGCATCATTCTCGGCTAGAATTGCACCGTGACGCGTCGATTGCCATCCCTCGCTCTGGCGCTGATCCTCATCGGCGCTGCCGCGCGCGCCCAGGTTCCGGCCGGGCAGCAAGCCGTCGACCTGCAGCTGGTGCTGGCCGTCGACGCGTCCGGCAGCGTCAACCAGACGCGGTTCGAGCTGCAAAAGCGCGGCTATGCGGCGGCCTTTCGCAATCCCAAAGTGATCGCGGCGATCATGGCCGGCACGCGGCGCGCGGTCGCGATTACCATGGTGCAATGGACCGGTCCGACGCTTCACCGCCAGGTCGTCGGCTGGATGCGGGTCTCGGACCGCGCCTCGGCGGATGCTTTGGCGACGGCGATCGAAGCGGCGCCGCGCGAGCTCTTCGGCGGCGGTACCTCGCTCAGTGGCGCGATCGATTACGGCACGGCGCTGCTCGCCGCCGCGCCCTTCCACGGCCAGCGCCACGTCATCGATATCTCGGGCGACGGGTCGAACAATGCGGGCAGGCCAGCGACCGTCGCGCGCGACGAGGCCGTGCGGGCCGGGATCGTCATCAACGGCCTGCCGATCGCCTGGGTCGAGCCCGATCTCGCCGCTTATTACCGCGCCAATGTCATCGGCGGTCCGGGCTCTTTCGTCGTCTCGGTCGACAGCTACGAGAATTTCGCCGACGCGATCCTCCAGAAGCTCGTCACCGAAATCGCCGGGCAGGGGCCGCGGAGACGCATGGAAGCGATCCTTGCCTCCTCCAGGGCGCGATGAAATAGTAAATCCGGACGCGGTTCCGGGCCGCCGAACCGCGCGAGGCGGGGAGGGTTTGCCGTGAAAAGAGAGATGATCAGGCTGGGCGATGTCGAGCTCGAACTCCACGAGACCGGCGAGGGCCCGCCGCTTCTTTTTTTGCACTCCGGCCAAGGCTTCATGCCCGAGCAACCCTTCGTCGCCCGGCTTGCCGAGCGCTACCGGCTGATCGCGCCGTCGCATCCGGGTTTCGGCTATTCGAGCCTGCCCGATTGGATCGACAGCATCGACGACATCGCGCACATCTATCTCGAGCTGATGGACCGGCT
>JBJKPV010000037.1:0-9765 GCA_046706015.1 Allostellaceae bacterium
TAGCCCGGATCGCCAAACAGCGTGATATAGGCCGCGGCGAGGGTTGCGGGGGGTTTGGTTTTCTTGGCGCTCACACCCTGGTCTCCGGTTTGATGATGGGGCGCAATCTCGCCCCCGCGGCGAGGCCATTGCAATCCGCCCGGCGGTTGCGCCACAACAAGCTGTCGTCAAAGCCTCGATCGGGAGAAACGCCCTTATGGAGCTGAACCTTGCCGGCCGCATTGCGCTCATCACCGGCGGTTCGCGCGGCATCGGCTTTGCCGCAGCACGGCGCCTCGCGCAAGAAGGCGTTCATCTCCGCCTTGCGGCGCGCGCGCCGGAACAGCTCGCCCGCGCCGAGGAAGAGCTGCGCGCGCTCGCTTCGGTCGAGATCCGGACCTATCCGCTCGATCTGTCGCGGACCGAGGATCGCGCGAGGCTCGCCGAGACCGTCACCGACATCGACATCCTCGTCAACAATGCCGGGAACATCCCGAGCGGTACGATCGAAGAGATGGACGACCAGGCTTGGCGCGCAGCCTGGGAGCTGAAGCTCTTCGGGTTCATCGATCTGACGCGCGCCTATTTCGCGCGCATGAAGGAAAGGCAATCGGGCGTCATCATCAACATCATCGGCGCGGCCGGCGAGCGGCCGGATTACAATTACGCCGCGGGCTCGGTCGCAAACGCGGCGCTGATCGCGCTGACAAACGCGCTCGGCGGGGTGAGCCCGGATTATCAAGTCCGCGTGCTCGGCATCAATCCCGGCGCGGTCGCGACCGAGCGCACGATCGAGCAGTCGAAGCGCAATGCGCTCAGGCGCCATGGCGATGCCAGCCGCTGGCAGGAACGCTATGCGAAGATGCCTTTCGGCCGGCCGCAGACGCCCGACCAGGCCGGCGCGCTCATCGCGTTCCTCGCCTCGGACCTCGCCGGCTATATCAGCGGGTCGGTGATCACCGCCGATGGCGGGCGGATCTATCGCAACGAGCATCATTGAGGACCAGCGATGACGATGATTGCGGCGAAGGACGATGTCTCGCTTTATGGCGAATCGAGCGGTAGTGGCGTGCCCATCGTCTTCGTCCATGAGCTCGCGGGCTCGTGCCGCTCCTTCGATCTTCAGGTCGCGGCGTGGAAGGATCGCTGGCGCTGCGTCGCCTTTAATGCGCGCGGCTATCCGCCGTCGCAGGTGCCGCCGCAGGTCGTGTCCTATTCTCAGGAGATCGCGGCGAGCGATATCGGCGCCGTGCTCGACGGGCTCCATCTCGCCGATGCGCACATCATCGGCGTCTCGATGGGCTCGGCCTCGACCCTCCAATTCGCGCTCGCTCATCCCGAGCGCGTCCGCTCCATCACGCTCTCGAGCATCGGCAGCGGCTCCGACATGCAGCCGGGCGAGTTCGCCGCGAGCATGGAGGCGCTAGCCGAGCTGACCTTGGCGAGAGGCATGCGCGCGCTTGCCGAGAGCTATGCCGCCTCGCCGACGCGATATCGCTTGAAGGAAAAGAACCCGCCCGAGTACAAGAATTTCATCGAGCAGCTCGCTGCGGGCTCGCCGCTCGGCATTACCAACACGATGCGCGGCGTCCAGGAACGCCGGCCGCCGCTCTACGTTCATAAGGACCGCATCGCCGCGCTGCGCCTGCCGGCGCTCATCGTCCTCGGCGAGGAGGATACGCCCTGCGTCCGGCCGTGCCATTTTCTCGAGGAGACGCTGCCGGGCGCGCGGCTCGAGGTCATGGCCAAGACCGGCCATGCGGTCAATCTCGAAGAGCCGGCGCTTTACAACCGGCTGGTGATGGAGTTTATCGAGGCGGTCGAGGCGCGGCGCAGCAAGGCATAAGGCGCCGCAAAAGGGGGATGGGAGGTCAAATGAAACTGGTTCTTTTCCAGGCCGGCGGCACGGGCGAGGTGCTCCCTGGCCTTCTGACGGAGCGCGGCGTGGTCAGCATCGCCGACCTCGTCAAGAAGAGCTACACGCCGCAGCTCACCATGAACGGCATCATCGACGATTTCGACAAGCTGCGGCCGGCGCTCGAGCGCGCCGCTTCCAGCGGCGAGGCCAAGCCCCTCTCCGCGGTACGACTGCGCGCGCCGCTGCCGCGGCCGGGCAAGATCCTCTGCTGCATCGCCAATTACTGGGAGCATGCGCAGCGCGCGCCGAGGAAGCTCAGCATGTTCTTGAAGAACCCCGATGCGGTGGTCGGGCCAGGCGACACGGTCGTCCTGCCGGAATTCACCGAGCCCTATGCGTTCATGCACGAGGCCGAACTCGCCTTGGTGATCAAAGGCCCGGCCAAGATGGTAAAGCAGAAGGATTGGCGCAGCGCGGTCTTCGGCTATACCGGCCTCATCGACGTCTCCGCGCGCGGCGACGGCCGCCACACCTGGCCGTCTGGCCCGCCGGCGGCGTGGACCGGCAAGTCCTTCGATACTTTCGCGCCGATCGGGCCGTGCATTGCGACCGCGGACGAGATCCCCGAGCCCAACGACGTCATCGTGCGGTTCTGGAACGACGGCCAGCTGCGTCACAATTACAACACCGACGACATGGACCACCGCGTGCCCGAGCTCATCGAATGGGCAACCACCGTGATGACGCTCAATTCCGGCGACGTCATCGCGTGCGGCACCAATCACGAAGGGCTGGGTTTCATGCAGGACGGCGAGACTTGCGAGATCGAGGTCCAGAACGTCGGCAAGATGAGCGTCAAGGTCGCCGATCCGCTGAAGCGCAAATGGGAGCGCGGCGTCTATATGGGTGTCGATTCGACCAACCCCGAGGCGGTGAAGCGCCACCGACCGAAGGACGCGAGCTAAGCCCGCACCGCCGGTGGAGCAGGTGCGGGCGAGGAAAGAGACGGCCCGCACCGCCGGTGGAGCAGGCGCCGGCAGGAGGTGGGGCGCGGTCGCCGTGAGCGCGGCCCGCCCGTGCTAGATTCGCGCTCATGACGCTCCCGCAAGGGCTTTCCCTGGCCATCCTCGGCGGTCTCTTGGTCCTGTTCCTGTGGGGCCGCTTTCGCTTCGACATCGTCGCGCTCTTGGCCCTGGTCGCGGCCATCGCTTGCGGTGTCGTGCCGACGGGTAAGGCCTTCAGCGGCTTCGGCAATCCGCTTCTCCCCCTAATTGCGTCGGCGCTCGTCGTCAGCAGCGCCGTCGCCAAATCCGGCGCGATCGGCGAGGTCGTACGGCTGCTGCGCCCTCTCCTCAGCCATCGCCAATTACAGGTCGGCGCCCTGACCAGCGTCGTTGCCGTGCTGTCGGCGCTCATCAAGAACATCGGCGCGCTGGCGATCTTCCTTCCTGTTGCGACCCAGGTCGCGCGCCGCAACAAGCGACCGGTCGGCGAATTCCTCATGCCGATGTCCTTCGGCTCGCTGGTCGGCGGCATGATGACCCTGATCGGCACCTCGCCCAACCTGATCGCGTCGAGCGTCCGCCAGGAACTGCTCGGCGCGCCTTACCGGATGTTCGATTTCTTTCCGGTGGGGCTGGGGATCACCCTTGTCGGCCTTGCGTTTCTTTCGGTCGGCTGGCGGCTGCTGCCGATTCACCGCGGGGCGCAAGATAGCGGCGACGGCCCGTTCCAAATCGAGGACTACATCAGCGAGGCGTTGCTGCCGGAAGATTCGCCACTGGTCGGCAAGACCGTCGCCGATCTGGAAAAGTTGAGCGACGGCGGCGTGACCATCACGGCGATCATTCGCGAGGACAAGCGGCGTTACACGCCGGCCGGCTATTGGCCGCTCTTCGCTAAGGACGTGCTCGTTCTCGAGGCCGAACCGCAAGAGCTTCAAGCGCTCATCCAGGCGGCGCATTTGCAACTGATCGGGCAAGAGCAGCCGAAGAACGCCGAGAAAGACGCCGGTGATGTCGTCGCGATCGAAGCCGTCGTGACGGCGAATTCGTCCATGATCGGCTCGTCCAGCAGCAGCTTGCGTTTGCGCGACCGCTATGGCGTGAATCTGCTGGCGCTCAGCCGCGCCGGGCGCCGCAGCACCACGCGGCTCGGGCGAATGACGTTTCGCGAGGGCGATGTGGTGGTGCTGCACGGCGACGCCGCGGAGATGAACGATGCGCTCGCGCGGCTCGGCTGCCTACCGCTGGCGGAGCGCAATTTGCAACTCGGCCGCCCGCGCAAGGTTCTCCTCACCGGCGCCATTCTCCTCGCCTGCGTGATCCTCGCTGCGACCGAGTGGGTGTCGCCGGCCCTTGCCTTCACCGGCGGCGCGCTGGCGGTCGTCGCGCTGGATATCGTCACGTTGCGCGAGGCCTATGAAGCGATCGAGTGGCCGATCCTCGTGATGCTCGGCGCGCTCATTCCGATCGGCGAGGGCATGCACGCGAACGGCACCACCGGTCTGCTCGCCAGCTGGTTGCTGGGCGCTTCCGCGACCTTGCCGGTCTGGGGCACGCTGGCGCTGCTGCTGGTCTTGACCATGCTGATGACGCCGCTCGTTCATCACGCCGCCGCGGTGATCATCATGGGGCCGGTCGCCGCCAGCATCGCGCAGCATCTGGGGGTGAGCGTCGACACCTTCCTGATGGCGGTCGCGGTCGGCGCGTCGTGCGATTTCCTGTCGCCGATCGGGCACCAATGCAACACCTTAGTGATGGGACCGGGCGGCTATCGCTTCGGCGATTATTGGCGTCTCGGATTGCCGCTATCCGTGCTGGTGGCGATCTGCGGCGTGCCCCTGATCCTCATGGCCTGGCCGCTGCACTGAACGGCAGATTTCTAGAGGAGATTTTCGACCAGGCGAGAATAAAGCTCGCGAATCTTCTCGGTCAGGGGACGGTCTTCCCACGCCGCCAAGGTGATCTGCCGCGCCGCGCTTTCGTCCCGCTCGAAGAACGCGGCGAGTTGGCTGGCCGTGCTGCGACCGAGGACGACAGCATCGACCTCGTCGTTGAAGAGAATGCTGCGATGATCGAAATTCGATGATCCGACCGTCGACCAGACGCCGTCGATCACGGCGCATTTCGAATGCAAAAAGCCATCCTCGAACTCGAAAATCTTGACGCCGGCCTCGAGAAGGTCGCCATAGTCCGCGTGACCGACCGCCAGGGCGAGACTTGAGTCGCTCTTTCCCGGCAGCATCAATCTGACATCGACGCCGCGCCGCGCGGCCGCTTCCAAATCGTGCATCTCGTCTTCCGTCGGAACGAAATAGGCAGTCGTGAGCCAGATCGACTTCTCCGCATTGCGGATCGCCGAGAGCAAGGTTGCATCATAGCGCGGGACCGTGTCCTTGTGATTGCTGCCGATGATGCGCACCACCTCGCTGCCGACCGCGTGCGGGGGCGGCGCTTGCCCGATCGCCTGCAACGGTTTCCCGCCCTCGGCGACCCAGTGATCGAGAAAGACTTGCTGTACGCGCCGCGCCGCGGGTCCATCGATCTCGATATCCGTATCGTGCCAGGTCTGGGGGTTGCCGCCTTGCGATGCGACCAGCCGCGCATGGGGGTGCCGCTGATAGACGGTGTAAAGATTGACCCCGCCGATGATCGCGGTGTTGCCGTCGGCAACTAGGATCTTGCGATGGTCGCGATCGTTGATCGAATAGCCATTCTGTGCCTTCAACGGATTGAGCGGATGAAATTCGAGCATCAACACGCCGGCTTTCTTGAGGCGATCGAGGAAGGCACTTGGGGTGTCGATCGAACCGTAGCCGTCATAGATGATTGCCACCTCGACGCCCTCGCGCTGTTTCTGGATCAGCAGATCGGCAAGGTGCTCGCCATCGCTCGTAACGTTTTCGAAGATATAGTATTCGAGAAAGACGTAGTGCTTGGCGCCGCGAATCGCCTTGAAGATGGCGCCGAAGGTTGCGGGCCCGTCGTTCAGCAATCGTGTCCGGTTGCCGGTAATCAGCGGCGTATCGACCAGTGCCTGCTCAATGGCAAGATGGCGCTGCAGCAGATCTGACCCCTTCGCCTGATGCTCGAGTTTGGTAATGACAGCCTTGCTTTGCGCGGCTGAGAGCGGACCATGGACTCCGACCACATTCTCGGATTCCGCAGGCGTGCGATCGATGATTTTGTTGACCGAAGGCAGCGCGGCGCAGGCGCAGAGCAGCGTGCAGCCCGCGACCGGCGCCAAGATTCGAGAGGAATGCAGCCATGACATCGGCATCGATCGCACCCGCCGGTTGCCGCGTTCGGGATTGATATAGTCTGCGATTGGGACGTAATTGCGCGCTGAACGCGGCAAAGTCGGGCGATTTTGCGGCGGCGAATGATGCCGGCCGCACTACCAAGACACCGCGAGCGCGGCGGTGCCGATGATGTCCTGCCTTATTTGGCCGACGAATTCGTCGGTCCGGCGCACGACGCTCAGATCGACGCGCATATGTCGCGACCAGAAGACCGAGAGACCGGCCTGCAGGTCGGCGACGAAGGTCTTGTGCTCGACGCTCGGGCTTTGGCGAAATGTATTGCCGTCGAGAAAAATGTCGCGTGCGACGACGCGGCCCTCGGCGCCAGCGAAGATGTAGTAGCCGATATCGTCGTCGAGATGAGACGGATCGAAGTAATCCGTGCCGGAGAGGCTCGGGCGGATGCGCACCGGCCCGTAATCGGCTTCGAGATGGCGGCCGATGCGCAAGAGCGCGCCCGCCTCGCCATAGGTGAAGATGTTGCCGGTGCTGCCGCCGAGCTGCGGCACGATGTCGATGCCGTTTTCGACTCCGTCGCTGCCCCAGCTAAGGAAAGGGACCGGCACCCGCCACAGCCGCTCATAGGACAGCACGAGGCCTGGCTCGTTCTGCAGCTGGCTGCTCCAGCCGCGCGCCTGGTGGATGCCAACAAATTGATGCCAGTCGTTCTGGACCTGCTTGCCCAGGGCGCCGGGGCCGACCACGCCGAGATCGAGCTCGAGATTCTGGAGCTGGTCGTCGCGCGCCTCGAGCAGGCTGACGCCGCTATAAAGCCAGCCGGCATAGGGACGGTCGCGCGGATCGGGCGGTTTGATATCGATATTGACGGGCGTGAAGATGCTCTGGCCGATAAAGACCGCCGCGCGCCGTGTGCCATTGAGCGCGAAGGCTGTCGGGAAAATGCGCTCCCAATCATAGAGGCCATTCGCCCAATTCGCGGCCGCGATCGGCGGGCTCAAGGCCGAGATGCGCAAGCCTTGGGTGTAGTGTTTGTCGGTGTGGGTATAGAGCGAATCGTTTTCCTCGAGGATGGTGGTGCGCCAGTGATTGCTCGCGCTTGTCTCGTCGCCGGCGCGCGCGACCGGCGCCACCGCGGCGAGCAAAGGCAGCGCCGCCAGCGCGAACCACATCGAGTGGGGGAAGCATTGTTCGGACAGCGTGCGCATGGGAGGAGGTGAAGGTGGCCGCGCAATGTGGCAGCATTGTGCCGCAAACTGAGAAAACATTGTGATGCGGAGGCAGGTCATGAAAGGCTTCGTCAATACGCCCAAAGGCGCGGCACCGGTCGAATTGCGGGACCTGCCCGAGCCGGCGCCCGCGCCGAACGAGGCGCTGATCGCGGTGCATGCCTTCTCGCTCAATCGCGGCGAGCTCACCTTGATGCGCATCCCCCCCGAGGGCAGGCGGCCGGGCCAGGACATCAGTGGCATCGTGCTCCAAGCGGCGGCCGATGGCAGCGGCCCCAAGCCGGGCACACGCGTTGTTGGAATTATGGATTGGGATGGCTGGGCCGAGCGTGCGGCCGTCTCGACGCATCGCCTCGCTGCCTTGCCGGAAAGCGTGACCTTCGGCGAGGCCGCCGCCCTGCCCGTGGCCGGGCTGACCGCGCTGCGCACCTTGCGCCACGGCGCGCCGCTCCTGGGACGGCGCGTCCTCATCACCGGCGCGGCCGGCGGTGTCGGCAATCTCGCGGTCCAGCTCGCGCTCCGTTCTGGCGCGCATGTCACGGCGGTGGCGGGAAAGGGCGAGCGCGCCAAAGCGGTGGCGGCGCTCGGCGCCGAAGAAGTGATCGACGAGATCGGCAAGGCGCAGGGGAAGTTCTGGCTGATCCTCGAATCCGCCGGCGGCGCCTCGCTCAAGACAGCGCTTGGCCTGCTCGAGCCCAAGGCCACGATCGTTGTCTTCGGCAATTCATCCGGCGAGGAGACCTCGCTGAGCTTCCGCGATTTCGGCGCGGCCAACAATTCGCGCATCCAGAGCTTTCATTCCTTCGCCTCGGGACCGGAGGAATCCTTCGCGCCCGATCTCGCGCTGCTCGCGGGGCTGGTCGGCGAGCGCGCGCTCAAGCCGCAGATCGTCGAGCATGACTGGAAAGATTTCGCGCGCGTCGCCAACGAGTTGCGCGACAGGCGCGTCACCGGCAAGGCGATCTTCCACATCGAGCAGGGTTGAGCGGCCGGCCCGCGATACCCAACAGCCCGCGACGAAAAAAGCAATTTCATTACCCGTCGCGGCAGTTGAATGCGCGCTTGCGAAGACTACGTGTTGTTATGGTGCAACTCAGCTGGAGGGTGCCCAACAAGCATGGCTCCACCGGATCATTGCTAGACAGCACCAGACGCGAAGCCCGGTCGCGTGACTGGGCGGTGAGCTTTCATAGCCACCCGATATGAACCCCGCCGCTGGCGTTGTGGCGGGGTTCGCGTGAGCGTGCGGCGACGCAGCGACTCGCCAATCCGCGCTTAGGCGGCTTCCTCAATCGGTGCGTCGGCCGTGCTGACCGATCCAGTTACGGGAAGCGTGCCGCCAAAACCAGGCGGGCTAGCGCGGCGCGTCACGGCGACAGCTTCTTGTGAAACGGAAACGGCGTGATCGGCCAGAGCGCGCCAATCTTCGTCCAAGCGTCTGACGCTGCCCGCCAGCCAGTCGCGATGAATCGCTGCGGCTTCTTCGAGGTCGCCGCAACCGATCAGCCGCTCGAGCACGTCGAGCACGGCCGCCGCGCCGTCGCGTCGTCGCTCGATCCAGAGGTATGCAGCCGGCGCCGTTGCATCGAGGATGTTCGCCTGGCAGGCGAGCCAGGCATCGACTGGCCAGCCGATCATGGCGGTGATCGACTCTTCGAAACCGCTCGGTGGAGGGGCCGCATTACCGGCAGGATTTTCCGCTTTGCGCGCTTTGCTCGTCATCGGGAACTCTCCTTTTCCGCAAACACAGGCCGAACCGTGAACTGAAAGTGCATGCGTCGCCGCGAATACCGGAGATGTTCCCAACCTACGCCGATTGTGTGACGGAAATTTTGCCGCCGTTGGACGCCACGGTGAAATCACCGCGACGTGAATTAGCCGCACAACGCGCGCGGCGTTTGCAAGGCGTCAACGATTGCCGTGACCAGCGGTTTCATATGAAAGCTCGACTGCGGCATGACGGCGACCTTGCCACCGAGCGCCTCGATCGCCTTCGCCACCACCGGCCCCACTGCGGCGATGCACATCCGCCCGAGTCCCAAGGCCAACTCTTGCTCGAGCCCGTGCTCGGCGGCAACCTCTTTCATGCGCTGGACCTGCGGCGAGCTTGTAAACGCGATCGCATCGACCTTACCCTCGGCCATGGTGCGGATCGTGGTCGCGATCAGCGTGGCCTCGGCCGCGCTGGCATAGCGGTAGGGCAGAACCGGATCGGGCGCAGCGCCGGCGCCGCGCAGAAAATCGAGTAGCGCCTCATTGGGATTGCCGGGATAGAGCTGCACCCCGATATTGCGCCCCGCGAGATTTTCGTGCGAAAGCGCGGCGATGATTCCGGCGGTGGTGGGGTCTGACGCGGCAAGTCCGGGCGCGAGTCCCAGTTCGCGCAGCACGCGGGCGGGCTTCGGGCCGCGCGTCACCGTGCGCAGGCGTTTCAAAGC
>JBJKPV010000038.1:0-3884 GCA_046706015.1 Allostellaceae bacterium
GCCGAAGGCCTGCTGATGGCGATTTCCGGCGGCTCGGGCACGATCCTGGGGCCGATCGTCGGCGCCGCCCTGGTCGAGATCATCAAGAACGTCGCCAGCGCCTATATCGCGCGCTGGAACATGATGCTGGGCATAATCTTCGTCGCCATCGTCATTTTCATGCCGGAAGGCTTGGTGCCGGGCACGACCCGTCTCATCCGCCGCGCGTTCAAACCGCGCGGCGAGGGGCCCGTCTCGACCGCCGCGGCGGCAACGATGCCCGGAGAGCGGATGCCGTGACCGCACTCGCGATCCGTAATCTCGACAAGTCCTTCGGCGGCTTGCGCGTCACGCGCGGGATCCAACTCGAGGTCGCGCCCGGCGAGCGCCGGCTGATCATCGGTCCCAACGGCGCCGGCAAGACCACCCTCTTCAATTTGATCACCGGCGAGCTCAGACCCGACACCGGCTCGGTCGCGCTGTTCGGCCACGAGTTGACGCGACTGTCAGCGCGGCGGCGCGCGCATCTTGGGCTGTCGCGCACCTATCAGATCATTACGTTGTTTCCGAAGGACACGTTGCTGCGAAACGTGACGCTGTCCCTGCTCGGCCTCTCGAAGCTGCGCTGGAATCCGCTCTTGCGGCTCGACCGCCAGCGGCACCTGATTGAGCAGGCGGCCGAGGCGCTGGCCCGCGTCGGCCTTGGCCACATGGCCCACCGAGCGCTCGCTGAGACTTCCTACGGCGAGCGGCGCCGGGTCGAGATCGCCATGGCGCTGGCGCAGGGACCGCGCGTGCTGCTGCTCGACGAGCCCTTTGCCGGCCTCTCGGTCGACGAACGGCGGGAGGTCAAGACGCTGCTCTCCTGCATACCGCGCGACGTCACCATCGTCATGATCGAGCACGACATGGACGTCGCGCTCGATTTCGCCGAGCGCATCAGCGTCATGCATTTCGGCGAGATCGTTGTCGAAGGCACGCGCGCCGAAGTGGTCGCCGATCCGCGCACCAAGGAGATCTACCTTGGCGAATGACGTCCTCTCGCTCGACGGCATCGACGCCTATTACGGCGACAGCCACGTGCTACACGGCGTGTCGTTGGCCTTGGGCGAGGCGCGGCTCTTGGGCCTGCTTGGCCGCAATGGCGCCGGCAAGACCACTTGCATGAACGTCACCATGGGCATTTTGCGGCCGCGGCGCGGCAGCGTCATGCTTTTCAGCCGGAGCATCGCCGGCCGCGCGCCGGAAGACATCGCCGGCCGCGGCATCGCGCTGGTGCCGCAGGGCCGCCGAATCTTCCGCAGCCTGACCGTGCACGAGAACCTGCTGGTTGCGGCGCGGCGACCGCAGGCCAAAGGCAACCACGTGCCTTGGACCTTCGATGCCGTCTACGACGCCTTTCCGCGCCTCAAGGAGCGGCAGCGTCAGATCGCCGCCTATCTCTCGGGCGGCGAGCAACAGATGCTCGCGATTGGCCGGGCCTTGATGGCCAATCCGCGCGTTCTGCTGATGGACGAGCCCTCGGAAGGCCTCGCACCGCAAATCGTCGCCGAGGTCATGGCGACCATCCGGCGGCTGAAGGAGCAAGGACTGAGCATCATCCTGGTCGAGCAGAACGCCAAATTGGTGTTCGACATCGCCGACGACATCGTCATCCTCAACAGCGGTCACGTCGCGGTATGTGGCACGATGGCGGACTTGCGCCGCGGCGGTGTCGATTTGCACCAGCATCTCGGAATCTATTGAGCCAGGCCGGATCGGGGTGGCGGCCGACTGCCCTCAATAAATCACGACGCTGCGGATCGATTCGCCCGCATGCATGAGAGCGAAGCCCTGGTTGATGTCGCCGAGCGCCAAGCGGTGCGTGATCAGATCGTCGATGTTGATCTTCCCCTCCATGTACCAGTCGACGATCTTCGGCACGTCGGTGCGGCCGCGCGCGCCGCCGAAGGCGGACCCCTTCCACACCCGCCCGGTGACGAGCTGAAACGGCCGCGTCTTGATCTCCTGGCCGGCGCCCGCCACGCCGATGATCACGGAGACGCCCCAGCCGCGATGACAGCATTCGAGCGCCTGGCGCATGACATCGACATTGCCGATGCATTCGAAGCTGTAATCGGCGCCGCCATCGGTCAGCGCGACGAGATGGGCGACGAGATCGCCGCCGACCTCCTTGGGATTGACGAAATGGGTCATGCCGAATTTCTCGGCGAGCGGCTTGCGTCGCGGATTGAGATCGACGCCGATGATCTTGCTCGCCCCGACCAAGCGCGCGCCTTGGATCACGTTGAGGCCGATGCCGCCCAGACCGAAAACCACGACATTGGCACCGGGCTCGACCTTAGCCGTATTGATCACGGCGCCGACGCCGGTCGTGACGCCGCAGCCGATATAGCAGACCTTGTCGAAAGGCGCGTCGGCGCGGATCTTCGCGACCGCGATCTCGGGCAAAACCGTGAAATTGGCGAAGGTCGAGCAGCCCATATAGTGGTGGATCGGCTTGCCGCCGAGCGAGAAGCGGCTGGTACCGTCGGGCATCACGCCCTTGCCTTGCGTCGTCCGGATCGCGGTGCAGAGATTGGTCTTGCGCGAGAGGCACGCTTTGCACTGGCGACATTCGGGCGTGTAGAGCGGGATGACGTGATCGCCCTTTTTGACCGAGGTCACGCCCAGCCCGATATCGACCACAATGCCCGCGCCCTCATGACCAAGAATAGCGGGGAACAACCCTTCCGGATCGGCGCCCGAGCGGGTGAACTCGTCGGTGTGGCAGATCCCCGTCGCCTTCAATTCGATCAGCACCTCGCCCGCCTTCGGCCCATCGAGATCGACAGTCTCGATGACGAGCGGCCCGCCCGCTCCATAAGCGATCGCGGCTTTGGTCTTCATCGGCATACTCCTTGCGATTGAGAGAGGGGCGGCGGCGTATTGCCGCGATCACGGCAAGAGAAGGACCGAGCCGGACAGCGCGCGATCTTCGAGATCGCGATGCGCCTGCGCGGCTTCGCGCAAGGGATAGGTGCGGCCGATCGCGATCTTGAGGATGCCGCCGCGGACAAGATCGAAGAGCTCGGCACAGGACGCCGCATAGGCGGCGGGATCGGCGACGTGATGGCTGAAGCCCGGGCGCGACACTGACAGCGAGCCTTTCTTGCTCAAGAGGATAAGATCGAGCGGCGGAACATGGCCCGAGGCATTGCCGTAATTCACCAGCATGCCGAAAGGCCGGACGCAATCGAGCGAGGGAATGAAGGTATCCTTGCCGACGCCGTCGAAGACGGCTGAGACGCCTTCGGGCACGAGCGCGCGCACCGCCGCGACGAAGTCGGTCTCACGATAAAGCACCGTGTGATCACAGCCATGCTCGGCGGCCAGCCGCGCCTTCTCCGCGCTGCCGACCGTCCCGATCACCGTGGCGCCGAGATGCTTTGCCCACTGGCACAGGATCAAACCCACGCCACTCGCCGCGGCATGAATGAGAATCGTGTCGCCCGGTTTCGGCCGGTAGACGCGATTGACGATCATGGAAGCGGTCAAGCCCTTGAGCAGCAGCGCCGCTGCCACCTGTTCGGAAATCCCCTCGGGCAGCTTGACCAAGCACGACGCCGGAAGGTTGCGCTCCTCGGCATAGGACCCGGTCGCTTCATAGAAAGGCCCGCCCGAGCCGACATAGGCGACGCGATCGCCTTCGCGAAACCCTTGGACGCCCGGTCCCAAGCGCGCAACCATGCCTGCACCCTCGTTGCCGAGAATGACGGGGAATTTGAGCGGTTGCGCGAGGTAGAACCCGCGGCGGCTGACTTTCAGGTGGTAGAAATTGAGCGCGATCCCCCTGTGCCGGATGCGCACTTCGCCCGGCCCGGGCGACGGCAGCTCGATCGCCTCCCAGCGCATGACCTCGGGGC
>JBJKPV010000039.1:0-9629 GCA_046706015.1 Allostellaceae bacterium
GCAGCCGCAGGCTGGTCGTGCCGACCGCGACGATGCGCCCGCCCGCGCGCCGCGCCGCGTTGAGGCGCGAAGCGGTCTCGGGCGTCACCACGCCGTATTCGGCGTGCATGCGGTGGTCTTTCGTATCTTCGACCTTCACCGGCAGGTAGGTGCCGGCGCCGACATGGAGGGTCAAGCGCTCGAGCCCGATGCCGGCGGCGGCGAGCGCGCCCAGAAGCGCGGGCGTGACATGAAGCCCGGCCGTCGGCGCTGCGACCGCGCCGTCCTTGGCGGCAAAGATCGTCTGATAACTCGCCCGGTCGCTGGCATCGCCTTCCTTCGGCCGGTGGATATAGGGCGGCAGCGGCATCTGGCCGAAGCGCTCGAGGCTCGCGCGCAGCGCAGCGCCCTCTTGGCTGAAGCGCAGCCGCACATCGCCCTCCGGCTCTTTGTCCACGACTTCCGCCGTAAAGCCTTCACCGAATTCGAGCCGGTCGCCCGGCTTCACGCGCCGCGCGCCCTTGACGAAGGCGCGCCAGACGCCGCCGCCGAGATCGCGATGGAGCGTCACCTCGCGCGAGGCCGCGCCGTGCCGCGCTTGGAGGCGCACGGGGATCACGCGCGTGTCGTTGACGACGAGCACGTCCCCTGGGCGCAACAAGGCGGGAAGCACGGCGATGCCGCGATCCTCGATGCGCTGGCCGACGACGAGCAGGCGCGCGGCGTCGCGCGGCTCGATCGGCTGCTCGGCGATGAGCTCGCGCGGAAGAGTGAAATCGAAGAGGTCGACGCGCATGGCGGCCCGCTCTAGCGCGAAGGGCGCGCGAGCGGAAGGGCGCTGGGGCGAATGCGGTCTAAGGGTGGGCGCGGGCGATGTCGAGCAGGACCTTCGCCTCGGCCTCTTTCTCGTCGAGCCGGAATTTGACCAGATCGCCGATGCTGACAAGGCCGATGAGCCGCTCGCCCTCCATCACCGGAAGGTGGCGGACGCGATGCGCCGTCATCAGCGCCATCACCTCCTCGATGGGGTCGCCCGGGCTGCAGGTGGTAACGTCGGGCGTCATCAACTCGTGAACCTCGTAGTCGAGCGCCTTGGCACCGTCCTGGGCCAGCGCGTGGATCACGTCGCGTTCGGAAAACATCCCGGCAAGCTTGCCCCAGCGATCCAGCACCACCAGCGCGCCGATTCGCTCTTCGTTAAGCTTCGTGATGGCGGCGCCGACTTTCTCGGTCGTGCGCACCGTCGTCACCCCATGCCCTTTCCCGCCGAGCAGCGCCGAAACGCTCATTTCCTAAACTCCAATTCATCAAGATTTCCGTCATAATCACACATGGGCATCCCGAGGGCTCGATTGAAGCGGCGGCGCCGCGGCGGAGACATGGACGATGCGGTCGTGACGGCACGGGATGACGAGGCAGGCGCGCGATGGGGAGAAGCCGCGCGGGTGCATTGGTCGCTGGAGCCCGGCCTTTCCTATCTCAATCACGGCGCTTTCGGCTTGACGCCCGGACCGGTGCTCGCGGCCCAGGATCGCTGGCGCGTACGCATCGAGCGCAACCCGACCCGGTTTCTCGCCTTCGAGCTCGAAGCCGAGCTGCGCAAGGCCGCGTCGGTGGTGGCGCGCGCCGTCCGAGTGAGGCCCGAGGATCTGGTCTTCGTTGAGAACGCGACCAGCGGATTGAACGCCGTGCTGCGCTCGCTCGATTTCGATGCGGGCGATGAGATCCTGATCACGAGCTTGACCTATCCGGCGATCCGTAAGGCGGCGCAATACGTAGCGTCGCGCAGCGGCGCGCGCGTCATCGAGGTGCCGATCCCGCTGCCGATCGCCGGCGATGACACGGTCTTGCGCGCGGTGGCGGCGCGTCTTTCCTATCGCACCCGGCTCGCGATCTTCGATCATATCGCGTCGCACAGCGCGCTGGTTTTGCCGGCGGCGGCGCTTGCGCGTCTGGCGCATGAGGCGGGTGCGCGCGTCGCGATCGACGGCGCGCACGCGCCAGGCATGATCGCGCTCGACATCACGGCGGTCGGCGCCGATTGGTATGTCGGCAATCTCCATAAATGGTTCTTCGCGCCGCGGAGTTGCGGCTTTCTCTGGGCCGCCGCAGACGTACAGGCGATGACGCATCCGCTCGCCATTTCGCATGGCTATGGCGCAGGGTTTCGCGGCGAGTTCGAGTGGACCGGAACGCGCGACGTGACCTCGGCGCTGACGGCGCCCGAGGGGATCGCATTCCATGAACAATTGGGCGGCGCCAAGCTGATGGCGCGCAACACCGCGCTGGCCCGCGAAGCCGCGGCCGAACTCCTGCGGCTGTGGCGCACCGAGGCGACCGGGCCGATCGAGGCTTATGGCGCGATGGCGACGGTACGATTGCCGCTCGTCGTGCCGGTCACCGAAGAGCGAGCCACCGCCCTGGCGCGCGGACTGTTCGAGCGGCATCGTATCGAGGCTGTGTTCTTTCGGCTTCAAGAAGCGGCGTGGGTACGCGTAAGCGTCCAGGCCTATAACGAGCCGGCCGAGTACCGAAGGCTCGGTGACTTGTTGAAGGAGGAATCGTGATCCGCGCACGCCGGCCTTATCGCGTCGGCCTCATCCTCGGGCTCGCTCTCATCTGGGCGCTGGCGCTGCCGAGCGCGACGCCGCATGGGCTAAACCTCGATCCGCGCCCGCCGGTCGCGCTCTTCGCGCTGTTGGGGCTTTTTGCCTTCGTCGGCCTCTCCGGAAGGCCGATCTGGGCGTGGCTGCGGTGGCTTTTGGCCTTGCTCTTCGTTGTATTGACGGGGCTGCAATTCGCGGCCGGGATGGTCGAACAGATTCTCGACCGTCCGCTCGACCTCTACTTCGATCTCCATCACGTGCCCGATCTCTTGGGGCTTTATCTCGACGCCGCTGGCTGGCGCGGGATCGTGGTGGTCATCGGCGCGGCGCTGGGGTTCGTTCTGCTCATCTGGCTCGTGGCGCGCGCCTTGGCCGCGATCGAGCGCGCGATGACGCGGCCGCAATTGGCGATGGGCTCGCTGCTCGCGGCGCTGGCCGGCCTGGCGCTCATCGCCATACCGCTCGGCAAGCGCGACCTCGTCAATCTCGGGGTCATCGATACGGCGAGGAGCCAAGCGGTCTCGGCCTGGCATGCTTTCGCGGTCGTGCATGGTTATGACACGCGCTACGAGGCCGCGCTCGCGACCCCGCAAGCGCCGCTCGGCCCCTTGCCGGGCCTCAAGGCGCGCGACGTCTATCTCATCTATGTCGAATCGCTCGGCACGGTGGTGCTCGATCAAGCGCCCTATCGCGCCGTGGTCGCGCCCGCGCTCGAAAGCTTCGCCGCGACGGTCGAGCATGCGGGCTATCACCTGCTCTCGAGCCGTCTCGTCTCGCCGACCTTCGGCGGTGGCTCGTGGCTCGCGCATGGCACGATCGCGACCGGGCTGAAGCTCGATGCCGCGCTCAACGAGCTCGTCCTCCACAGCACGCGGCGCAGCCTGCCGCGCTATATGTCCGCCGCCGGCTATCGCACCGTCGATGTCATGCCGGGCATCAAGCAGCCCTATCCCGAAGACGCGTTCTGGGGGTTCGACGCGCATTATTACGGCGCCGATCTCGGCTATTCCGGACCGCCTTTCGGCTGGTTCGGCATTCCCGATCAATACACCTTGCGCGAATTCGCGGCGCACGAGCTGAAACCCGAGCACGCGGCGCTCTTTGCCGAGATCGTGCTGGTCTCGAGCCACACGCCCTTCGCGCCGGTGCCGCCTTATCTCGGGGATTGGAAGGATGCGGGGAAGTTCGCCACCGTGCCGCATGCGGATTGGGCCCGCATCTACGCGCCGCCGAATTGGTCCAATCTCGATCGGCCCTATCTCGAGACCGTCGTTTATGACTTCAAGACCTTGGGCGCGTGGCTGGCGCGGCTCGACGGCTCGCCGCTCGTCATCATCCTCGGCGATCACCAGCCGCCGGACCTCACCTTGGGTGCGGGCGAGCGCTGGACCGTGCCGATCTATGTGCTCTCGCGCGATCCCGACCTGCTGCAGCCTTTCGCGGCGATGGGCTATGGCGAGGGCGTCCTGCCGCCGCCACGCGCCAAGCCCGAAGGCATGGAGAAATTTCTCGGCGAATTTCTCAGAGGTTTCGGTGCTCCCGCGCCAGAACCCGCGTCAGCGCCTGATCAAAACCCTGACGCTCCGTCGGTGTCCCGACGGTGACGCGAATAAGGTGGTCGAGCGGCGCGATGCCGGGCATGCGCAGGAACACCGCCTCGTCCTCGAGCAGATGCGCGAGCGTCGCGCGCGCGCGGTCGCCGTTGCCCATGTCGATGGCGACGAAATTGGTCGCCGAGGGCAAAGCGCGCAGGCCCAATCGCGCCGCCAGCGCTTCGTAATCGCGCCGCCCCTCGGCGACGAGATTGCGCACGGTCGCGATGAAATCCGGATCGCCGAGCGAGGCCAGCGCCGCCTCCTGCGACAGGCGCGAGACGCCGAAATGGTGCCGGATCTTGTCGAAGGTCGCGATGAGATCGCGCGCGCCGATGGCGTAGCCGACCCGCGCGCCGGCCATGCCATGCGCCTTCGAAAAGGTGCGGATGCGCACGACACGCGGATCCTCGGGATCGATCGCCGGCAGGGCCTCGGCCGGCGCGAAATCGCTATAGGCCTCGTCGAGCACAAGCAGCGCGTCGGAGGGCAGCGCGGCGAGCAGCGCCATTTGCTCGTCGGCCGAAATCCAGCTTCCGGTCGGATTGTCGGGGTTGGAGATATAAACGAGCCGCGCGCCGCTCTTGCGCGCCGCCTCACCCAGCGCTGCGGCGTCGTTCTTGAAAGCGCGATAGGGTGGCGTGACGAAGCCGCCGCCGAAGCCGGCGACATGGAAGGCGAAGGTCGGATAGGCGCCCTGGGACATGACGACCGGGTCGCCCGCATCGATCGTGCTGCGCACGACCAATCCCAAGAGATCGTCCGCGCCGGCGCCGAGGCCGATCTGCTCGCGTCCCACGCCATGACGCCGCGCCAGCGCCTCGCGCAGCGCGTAGCCTTCGGGATCGCAATACCAGTTGATCCGCTCGGCGCCCGCCCTGATCGCTGCGACCGCCTTGGGCGAGGGCCCGAAGGCGCTTTCGTTGGCGCCGATGCGAAGCGCGATGGCGCGCCCGATGCGCCGCTCCAGCGCCTCGGGCGGAACGAACGGCACGACCGCCGGCAAAGCGCCGACGATCCGCGAATAGCGCGTCATGGTCGGAGGAGGGAGCGCGCGGGTACGCCCTAGCGCGCGTCAGCCTCGGTCATGCGCCGCCTGGTCGGCGGAAGCGGTGCTGGAGCTGGAAGGCGGCTTTACTTGTACCTGCGGCGGCGCGTCCGCGTCTCCCTCGTCTTTCATCCCCGCCTTGAACGCCTTGATGCCCTTGGCGAAGTCGCCCATGACGCGCGGCAGCTTGCCGGCTCCGAAGAGCAGCAGCACGATCAACAGGACGACCATCCAATGCACTAAACTGAACGAACCCATGGGCCTATCCTCAAGCGGCGGTCTCTATGGCGTATGGCGCTACCTAAGGCCTCGTTTGTCAAGGGAAAAGGGCCCCGCGCCGGCTTTTCTGCCACACCTTATCTGGTCCCTCTGCGGCACGAATGCTAGGGTTCCCGCGATGCGAAAAGTGGTTTGGGTTGGACTCGGCGTGGCTGGCTTGGCGCTGATCGCAGTCGCGCTGGCGCCGCGTCTCGGACCCGCGCGCGTCACTCACGTGATCGCGACGGTGGAGGTGCCGCTGCCTCAAGCAGCGGCGGCGCAAACGCGCGTCGTGCCGCCGGTGTCCAAGCCCGACGCGCCGTCGCCCTCCGCCGCCGTGCCGGCCCTGCCGACGGTCGAGGTCCCGACGCGGCCGGTTCACGCGGTCCCCCATGAGGATCCGCCGGTGCTGAAGCCGCGTTTGTTCGATCGGGCCGGACACGAGCTGCCCTCGCGCAGCGTGAGTCTGAGCCCGCCATCCGCGCCGCCCGCGGAGCCGATATTCGGCGGTGCGGCCGCGGCCACGGGCGGGGTCACGCTTGAGGTCGCCGGACGCAAAGTGAAGCTCTTCGGCGTGCGCGTGGCCGATTCGTCCGACCGCTGCGGCCTCGGGCCGGGCGATGACCGCAACTGCGCCGAGGTCGAAAAAGACGCGCTCGCAGAACGCCTCAGCCGCGCCGACCGCGTATCCTGCCACATTCCAGCGGGCCAGCCCGGCAAGCCGGCCGCCGTCTGCGTCGATACCACCGGCACCGATCTCGGCGGGTTTCTCGTCGCCGAAGGCCTCGCTCTTGCCGACACGAATGAGAGCTATGAGTATTTCGGCGCCGAGGGTGTCGCGCGCACCTTCCGTCGCGGCCTCTGGCGCAATCGCTGAACGCGCGGCGCGGCGCATGACAAGGAAGAACGTGCGAACATGAAACGCTTCGTCGGAACGGACAGCTACATTGCCACCGAGGATCTGCGCGTCGCGGTCGATGCCGCGGTCGCGCTCGAACGGCCGCTCTTGGTCAAGGGCGAGCCGGGGACCGGCAAAACCATCTTGGCCCATGAGATCGCCAAGGCACTGGGCAAAGAGATCGTCACCTGGCACATCAAATCGACGACCAAGGCGCAGCAGGGGCTTTATGAGTATGACGCGGTGGCGCGGCTGCGCGATGGCCAGCTCGGCGACCCCAGGGTCAACGACATCGCCAATTACATCAAGCGCGGCAAGCTCTGGCACGCCTTTACCGCCGATGCCGCGCCAGTCCTGCTGATCGACGAGATCGACAAGGCCGATATCGAATTCCCGAACGATCTACTGCTCGAGCTCGATCGCATGGAATTTCATGTCTACGAGACGGGCGAGACCGTGACGGCGCGGCAGCGGCCGGTCGTCGTCATCACCTCCAATAATGAGAAGGAGCTGCCGGACGCCTTTCTGCGCCGCTGCTTCTTCCATTACATCCGCTTTCCCGATCGCGAGACGATGGCGCGGATCGTCGAGGTTCACTATCCCGGCCTGCAAAAGGCGCTGCTGCGCGAAGCGCTGACCGCCTTCTACGAGGTGCGCGAGGTGCCAGGCTTGAAGAAGAAGCCCTCGACCTCCGAGCTGCTCGATTGGATCAAGCTGCTGATGGTCGAGGATGTGACGCCCGAGACCTTGCGCGAGCGCGATCCGGCGAAGCTCATCCCGCCGCTGCACGGCGCGCTCTTGAAGAACGAGCAGGACGTTCATCTGTTCGAGCGTCTGGCCTTCCTTCACCGCCGCGAGCGCGGCTGATGTTCGTCGGCTTTCTCCTGGCCCTGCGCGAGGCCAAGGTGCCGGTCTCGCTGAGGGAGTTTTTGACTCTGATGGAGGCGATGCGCCGCAATGTCGCCGCCTACGATATCGACGATTTCTATTATCTCGCGCGTACGAGCTTGGTGAAGGATGAGCGCCACCTCGACAAGTTCGATCGCGTCTTCGGCACGTATTTCAAGGGTCTCGAGACGCCGGGCGACGCGGGGCCTGCCATTCCCGAGGAATGGCTCAAGAAGCTCGGCGAGAAGCTGCTCACCGACGAGGAAAAGAGGCTCATCGAGGCGATGGGCGGCTGGGACAAGCTGATGGAAACCCTGGCGCAGCGCCTTAAAGAACAGAAGGAGCGTCATCAGGGCGGCAACAAATGGATCGGCACCGCCGGAACCTCGCCCTTCGGCGCCTATGGCTACAATCCCGGAGGCGTGCGCATCGGCCAGGATGCGAACCGCAACAACCGCGCGGTCAAGATCTGGGACAAGCGCGAGGTCCGCAATCTCGATGATCGCGTCGAGCTCGGCACGCGCAACTTAAAGCTCGCGCTGCGGCGCCTGCGCCAATTCGCGCGCGAAGGCGCCGAGCTCGAATTGGATCTCGGCGACACGATCCGCTCGACGGCGCGCAATGCCGGCTGGCTCGATCTAAAGCTGGTGCCGGAGCGGCACAACGCCGTCAAGGTTCTGCTTCTCCTCGACATCGGCGGCTCGATGGACGGACATGTGCGGATCTGCGCCGAGCTCTTCTCCGCCGCGCGCAGCGAATTCAAGCATCTCGAGGCTTTCTACTTTCACAATTGTCCTTACGAGGCGCTCTGGCGCGACGCGGCGCGGCGCCATGTCGAGCGCGTGCCGACGCAAGAGATGCTCAATCGCTATGGCGAGGACTACCGCCTCATCTTCGTCGGCGATGCGAGCATGAGCCCTTACGAGATCGCGCAGCCGGGCGGCAGTGTCGAGCATTGGAACGCCGAGCCGGGCGAGGTGTGGATGCGCGGCTTGCTCGCCGCCTATCCGCGCTCGGTCTGGCTCAACCCCGTGCCGGAGCGCTATTGGGAGGGCACGCTCTCGATCACGATGCTGCGCGAGCTGATGCAGGGACGCATGTTCCCCCTGACGCTCGACGGCATCGACCGCGCGATGCGCCGACTGACGCGCTGATCATCGCGCGCCAGTCGCTTTGGTACATCAAGGGCGGGCGCGGGCCGGCTGCTTACGCCGCGTTGTGCTGTTTCTTTGGCGGGACGTAAGCGACCGCCGCGTGCTCAGCGCAATAGGGCTTACCTGGCATCGGCCGCTTGCCGCAGAAATGGAATCCGACCTCGCCTGGATGCCCCAATGGCCAGGTGCAGCTCGGCGGCGCCACGCCAACAACCCGCCGAGTCGGCGGACGCTTCAGGGGGGACGGGCGCGGCTTCAGGGAAAGCCGATGCGCCTTGCCGACCACGGCATTCTTGCTGATGCCCAGACGGCGGCCGATTTCGGCCGTGGAATGGCCCTCGGCCCAGAGCGCGCTCAGTTGGTCCATGAGCTCTGACGTCCATATTGATTCCATGGCTGCCCACCGTATCCTGTGGATAATTGGTCCTCAGACCGCAAGATATAGTAGCACGCCGATTCGTGGACGCAAGCGCCTCGATGCCGGTGGCGCGGCCTCTCGCCGCGCTCGCAGCCATTCAACGCGAAGGGGTGGCTTTTGGGCGAGCCCGGGGCCTGTGCCGCGCAGGCTAGGAGCGCAGTTGGATCGAGGCGGCCTCGCGTCCGCGCCGGGCCTGGGCCACCTGCATATGGACGGCTTGGCCCGGTTGAAGCTCCTCGATGCCGGCGCGGCGCAACACCGTGATATGGACGAATACGTCCTTGCCGCCGTCATCGGGCAGGACGAAGCCGAAGCCGCGCGCGGCGTCATACCATTTGACCACGCCGTCGACCGCTTCGGTCGCCGCCGGCGGCTCGTCGTCGCGCTCGCGCCGCGGGGCCCGATTGTCGCGCGGCGGCCGCGGCGTCGCGGTCGAGACATCGAGCTCGATCACTTGCGTCGCAGCCCGACCTTTGGGCCCTTGCGCCCATTCGAAGGTCACCGCCGCGCCGTCAGGTGCTTCGCTGAAGCCCGAGCGCTCGAGCACCGCCACAGGCAGGAACACGTCGCCCGATCCGTCAGACGGGACGATGAAGCCGAAGCCCTTGCTGCGGTTGAACCACTTGATCTTGCCCGTGAGCCGCGCACCATCGCCGCCGGCCGGGATTTGAAAGGCATTCATGCGACCACCGTGGGACGGCAAAGAGTGCCTCGCTCCCGCGGGGTTCGTTCGCAAACCCCCGGTTGCGACATCCAAACTTCTTAAACTTTATTTCTACCGGGGTTTG